>NZ_JBHFKT010000016.1:0-111107 GCF_042879335.1 Photorhabdus sp. RM96S
AGGTCATGTCGCCGCCGTCCACGGTGAACCGCACATCAAACGCATCCTGACGCACATTAGTCAGTTTGCCGCTGTTAATCAGGCGCAGCTGGGCCCACGGGCCGGTGAAGCGGATGGCGCGCGGGGATTTGCCGCTGGCGTCCGGTATCAGCGTGAGCTGGCTTTCCACCCCGGCCCGCATCGCGTTGGGCCAGATGAGGTGCGCGATGCTGCTGCGGCCGTGGGCATAATCGAGCAGCTGGCCGTCGAGATTGAGCAGGCTGCGGCGTTTATTGCCGGTCAGGCTGAGGGGCTCAACGGCATACTGGACCCCCAGACCGTTTTGCGGCGAGAAGAAGGTGTCGCGGATACGGTCGGCCCGTTTCAGCTGTTCCAGCACATCCGGGCGGATAAGTTGCTGGCCGTCCGCGCTGTGGGTCAGGTTGTTTTCCACAAACGGTTTCAGGTTCTGCTGATAGAAGGCATCCAGCGTGCCGCCGGGCCGGAAGAACCGCGCGAACTCGCTGAGCGGCACATCCTCCGTCGCGTCCGGGTTGAACGGATAGCGGCCGGCCAGGTAGGTCTGGTACTGTCTGACGACGGTGTCGTGCCATTCGATTTCCAGCGAGCGGATGGCTTCCCGCATCACCACCCGCCAGGCCTGTTCGGCCAGCTCGCCGACCCAGCGGTTGAGCGGCGCCGGCAGGTTTTTTGCCAGCTGCCGCGCTTCGAAAATCGGGTCGTCGTTATGCTGTTCCAGCCGCTGCTGAACGGCGATGAGGGCGGCTTTCCCCGGAACCGGGGCGTTCTGAATCGCCAGCAGGTACCGGTGCAGCGCCACCAGTTTCTGGTAAACCCCCTGTAAGGTGCTGTTTTTATCGCCGTGCTCCACCAGCACCGCGGTTTCCGGCGCGAATTCCCGGTTGATGCGCGCCCGCAGACGGTAATCCGGGGTATCGCGTAACGCCTGCTGGGCTTTGGCCGGCAGCGTCTCGTCAATCCCCGGCAGGCGGGTGTTGTCGCTGAGGATTTGCAGGGCGCGGCTGATGGGCTGCTCGCCGCTGATGACCTGTTCAATGGCGCTGATGGCCTGCGGGATATCGGTAAAGTCACGAATATCCAGGTTGTTCATCGCCGCGCGCCAGGTGGCGGTGTAGTCCCCCAGGTACTGCTCGGTGATTTGGCGCTGGATTGCTTTGCGGTCCGTGTCGCTGTATTGCACGTTATGCGACAGGTTCAGGACCCAGCTGTCCATAACGGTGAGGTCGATCAACTGGTCGTCCTGCTTGACGAAGTAGTTGTTCAGGCCGTTTATCGTCAGGAACTGCGGGATAATCAGTTGCTTGTCATTATTGGCCATAAAGAGGCGGTCAAAGCTCGGGCCAATCTGGTCGCGCAGGTTGAGGGGCGGCGGCAGTGCATCCTGGGCTTTAATGCGCAGGTTCTGATAGACCCGCTGATAAATAGAGAGCTGACTCAGCTCTTTCTGGGCATTTATCATCGGCCGCTGGTAAGGGGCAAAGCGGCTGATAGCGGCCGGGTCGCCCGCCTCCCGCGCGGCCCGCCAGTCGGTGTGATCCAGCGCATAGTCCAGATGCGTCAGTAACTGCGCCTGTAACGGGCGCTGGCCATTAAAAGCCTGGCTCCAGCGCGCCTGCATATAGTGTTCCACCAGCGATTTATGGCGGCCGCTGCCATCTTCCAGCATCCGCATGATGCGCAGGACGGCCAGTTTTTCTTCGCTGCCTTTCGGCGCCCGGTTCAGGTCATCCAGCAGGCCGTTCATTAAGGCCGGCAGAAAGCGCTGAGACAACAGTTGCAGGTAGGTGTTTTCCACATACGGGCCGACCGCCGCGCCCTGATAAAGCCCCATATCCGCCAGCAGCCCTTTCTGATGGTAATCCCCGTAGGCCAGGGTGGCTTCGCGGAGAGGATTGAGCAGGGGAAGCTGTAAATTGCCGAGACGGTCTTCGCCTTTGGGGGGCGGCACCGACAGGAAGGTTTTGGCCTGCGCCAGGACCTCGTCGCCGGCCCGGTAGTTCTTCTGATAGGCGGCGTGCCAGCCGGTCCACAGGGCCAGCGCCACCCCGGCGCCCACGGTGGAGAAGGTCAGCAGTGTGTGGCGGTGGCGGCTTAACCACAGGCGGTTTTCCGCCGCCAGATTCGGTTCGGCCAGCAGGACCTCTTCAAACAGCGCGTGGGTGAAGTAGGGCACGGTGTCCGCCACCGGCCAGGTGGGAAAAGCCTGCGGCCCCAGGTGATACTGCGCCGCGGCAGACTGGGTAAACAGGTCATCCATCTGGCCGATTTGTTGGGACGAGGTGAGGTAAACCCCCCGCAGGCCGGGCTGTGCCGGGCCGCCGCTGGCGAGGAGCCCCTCCAGCAGCGGCACCAGATAGCTGTGCAGCCCCTGTATCTGGCGGGTGAAGCTGAACAGCGGGCTGCGCTGACTGCTGTCGACTTTGTTGAGCATCATGTCCGGCATGGCCGCGTTGAGCTGCTGCATCCACTGGTGCCAGAACTGTGCCAGCTCCGCGCGCCAGCGCTGCTCGTCCTGCGCGTTCAGGCTAAAGGTGACGCCCAGGATCTGGGCGCGCTGCGGCCTGTCCAGTGACTGAAAGGCGGCGCTGAAACCGTGCAGCCGGTCGAGTTTGGTCAGCACCAGATAGACAGGCAGATGATGATGCAGGGTTAATCGCAGATCCTGCAGGCGCAGGTGAAGCGCGGCAATAACCTGTTCCCGCTGGGCTTTGTTGTCGGTCAGTAAGCGGTGAATGTCCACCGTCAGGATGATGCCGTTGAGCGGCTGGCGCTGACGGTTTTCAGTCAGCCAGGCGAGCAGGGCCTGCCACAGGCGGGCGGGCAGTTGAGGTTTGGGGTCGTCCGGCGGCGATAGCTGGTCGATAAGGAAGCCGTCCGGGTCAATGATGACGGCTTTCTCCCCCAGCCAGCAGCGCAGATGCAGGGGCAGTGCCTCTTCCCCGCTCAGGGTGTCCGGCGCGGCAATGTCAGTCAGCCGGTAACCTTCCTGAATCAGTGAGGTTTTACCACTGCCGGTGTTGCCCATCACCAGGTACCAGGGGCGCTGGTAGAGATAATCCCAGGTTCCCAGATGGCGTTGCAGCCGGGCTTTCCAGTGATGGAGATACCTGTCCTGACGGGTGATGTCAGCCAGCACCGGATCGACGGTTTTCAGTTCCACCTCCAGCTTAAGCTTTTCAAGCTGGCGCAGGCGGCGCCAGATTTTTATCCCGACAAAACTCAGGGCCAGCAGGAGGATGACGACCGTCGCCAGCCAGCGGGCAGAAAGCGTTTCCAGCGGGTGGGTCTGTTTGAACTGCCAGCCGGGTCCCCACCACCACAGCCAGATAAGGGCAAGACAGGGCAGGAGGGCCAGTATCAGCGAGGCGGTGGCTTTCAGTGGCGGCAGACGCGACATCGCCGGTTTTTTGATATTTTTCAGCAGTAGAGAAAGCCAGTTCATGAGTTAACGCTCCTGTTTGCTGTCGTCGCCTTTGCGGGGGCGGTCATCGGGGATTTTTCGGCCAGCGCCGCCAGCAGGCCGGGTTCCCAGTCGGCGAGTGACAGGTGCTGTCCGGCCTGGCGCAGCTGGCGGTAATGTTGTTGTGCCAGCGCGTTCATGCCCGCCTGCTCCAGTAACTGTGCCGTCAGTAACTGACCGTAGAACTGATCTCGGGGTTCGGTCAGGTGTTGCTGATATTGTTCCGCCGCTTTTAGGGCGGCTTCCAGACCGTGCTGCTGAAAACAGTGCCAGATGGCGTCCTGTTCCTGCGTGGTGCCGTGGCTGACGGTGGCGGTTGCCGGAGGATGCAGCCAGTTCAGCGTGGCGTCTGAGATAAAGGGGCTCATATCAGAGAAAGACAGGTTTTGCAGGACCGGCAGGCGGTCAAGAAAGGCCCGGAGTTCATCGCCGATAGCGTCAGCGACGGCGTGGTAACCCAGTTTCCCGGCGGCCTGCGCCGCGATAGCGTGCCCGTCCAGCCAGTAAGGGGCCAGTGTCAGGCTCTGTTCTATCTGTTGCAGCAGGGCGTTATCCGCCGCCGGGAGTTTCGCCAGATAATCTGCGGTACGGTCTGCCGACGTCGGCGCCAGTGGTGTTTTGCCGGCGCTATCCGCCATCGGTGCCGTAGTCAGTGCGTGCCAGATGGCATAACGACGCAGACGGTAACCCACCGGGGCATCAGGCTGGCGTTCGCATAGCAGGTCGGCCACGGTCAGGAGCGTCTGTTTCCAGGCTTTTTCACCGGTACTGTCTACAGTGACATCCGGTATAGGGGGGGATGTCCGTGCTGACGTGTTTGCCGATTGTGCCGTTGTTTCTGCCGGTTCAGCCGGCGCGGCGACCGGTTTGGGCTGAGGTTTACGGGCGTAGCGGGGGCGTAACCGGTCGATCTCTTTAGCCAGTGCCGGTTCGTCGGTATGCCAGCATTGTGCCAGATGCGCCAGTGCGCCCTGTGCCTCTTCGCGCTGCGTTTCATCCGCCTGTTCGCAGAAGCCGGGTTGCGCAGAGTCAAAACGTTTAATCACCTGTTGGGCCAGGCGGCGCTTGAGCTGAGGTTTTTGTGGCCAGGCTGCCTGCCAGTAATGCGGGATGTAATCGGCCAACAGCTCCATTGCCAGGATGAGTTCAGCGGGGTGACTGCCGTGTTGCAGTGTCCGCAGTAAATGAACCATCAGTCTGAAATCTTTGCTTTTTTCGCTGAACAGTTGCAGCGCCTGACGCTGGATCTCTTCAATATTGATGCTGGAATGGGTTAGCGATCCCAGCTTAACCATCTCCCCGTCGATATATTCCCAGGCGGGTTCGTTTTCATCCAGCGCCCGGCTGATGAGTTCATCCGGCAGGGGGGTCAGCAGGAGGCCCTGCCAGTCAAATTGTTTCCTGATATCCATTGAGATCACCAGCGACAGGCGGAGCGTAAAGGTTTCACCGCCTGTTCCAGTTGAGAAATGTTAAATGTCATTCGGTTTCCGTTGCCGGTTTTGATGGTCAGGGTTTTTCCTGTCATCAGTCGTTTGAGTTCTTCAATGCCCGGTAATCCACGGCTGGATTCCAGCAGGTAGCCGTTTTCACGCAAGAACCAGTCAGCACTGAATTGGGTGATTTCTGTCGAAATCATTACAGTGCCACTATCTTGTGGTTTAGCCAGGGCAATTTGTATTCGGGTAATGCTATCGATACAACTCAGCATCAGTACTGGCCGTGGTGGTGGAACACCCATTGCGGGTGTGGTCAGTATGACGCGAGTCGGTATGCTTTCAGATTGGGTGGTGATAAAGCCGGTTGAATGGTCAGTTCGTTTCATCTCCTGTTCCATTGCCTGTCGCCAAACAGGGCCAGTTTTTTCTAACGGGATAACGGCAATATTATCGACTTTATCCAATAGACGGTCGTAGCAATCGAGTCTAACCAACGGCGACGGTTCTGCCCGGCATTGCAGTAAAGCGGGTAGTGAAGGCGCTGTTGGGGTTTCCTGATCTGGCTGAATATCGGGTTTGCCTGTCAGAGAGGCGATTAGTGAACTGACCAGTAACAGAAAACTCATAATTTACACCTGTATTTCGCCAGTTTGTAAGTCAGTGTACGTGGTGCGATACCTAAGCTTTCGGCAATCTGTTTGGTGTTATTGCCGTAAATATGTTGGCGTTGTATCAGTACTGCGCATTCGAACTCTTCGAGTGCCTGAAGTAAGTTGTCAATTTTGCTGTAATCGTGAGAGACGCTGGCTGATGTTTTGTTTTCAGCGGTGGTGCTTAACGAAGCCAGTAACTCATCAAGCTGTTTTTCTTTCTGGCGCTGTGTCTGAAAAACCTGGCGGATCTGGCGCAATTGTTCACGCAGTTGTTCCAGTTCCTGCAATTTTTTCAATCGGTGTTGCATGACATGGCAGTAGATGTAAAACATGTTGCTATCGTCAGCAAAACGACTGACATCTTTGGCGAAAACAGCAATCACGCCACATGCCTGCCCGTTGCAGTTAAACAACGGAATGGCATGTAGGCCGCAGCGATGAGGGAGTTCTTCGATGAAGAGACGAAAGTTCCGATTGTCTATTCGTACCCCTTGATTGAGTGATCCCCACGTCGTCGGGGTCCCCTTGTACAAGATTTGTACCAGTGGATGGTTGATATCACCGATATTCACATCCAGTTGCAGCGCGCTTATCTGGTTTGGCGCCGGCAGCCGGTAACATTCCAGACGGTTTTCATTCACGTTAAGCAGAGAGACCAGCAAGGCGTCAAAACGCTGGCGTTGGTGATTCACCTCCAGAAAGTGATGAACCAGTTGCTCGATAGAGTCATTTTCCAGTAACGCTAATGCGCTTTTCAGCCGTTGTTTCATGGTATCTCCTCAACCACCGCGTTGAATTGATGGTCGTTAACGGTGAGCTGGATAGCGCTGATCTGTTTTCCGGCCGCCATTTTTTGCAACAACAGCAGGGATAACGGTGGTAACAAAGCGCCATCAATGATCGATTCCAGCATGCGCGCGCCATTTTCAGCACGGGTTGCCCGTTGCAGTACCTCTTCAACGACGTCATCACTCAGGGTGATTTCGGCATTGAAGCGTTGACGCAATAAGTTATCAAGGCGCGCCAGTTTGCCCTGAATAATGGTTTTTAGGGTGTCGTGTCCTAACGGTAGATAAGGCACCACTTCCATTCGCGCCAGTAATGCGGGTTTGAAGAAGGCCGCCAGTTCAGGATAAAGCAGGTCATTCATCTCTTCCGGTTTATCGGCGTTATCGACGATAGTTTGATAGCCCAAGTTGGAAGTTAAAAAGAAGACCACATTTTTACAGTCAATCACTCGGCCTTCCCCATCGGCCAACTCACCTTTGTCAAAAGCTTGGTAGAACAGGTTCAGTACATCAGGATGGGCTTTTTCCACTTCATCAAGTAGGACGACGGAATAAGGTTTCTGGCGAATCGCTTCGGTGAGTACACCGCCTTCCCCATATCCAACATAGCCTGGAGGCGAGCCAATCAGGCGGGAAACGGTGTGTTTTTCCTGAAATTCTGACATATTGATAGTGGTCAGATATTGACGTCCGCCAAACATCAATTCGGCAATCTGTAAAACGGTTTCAGTTTTACCGACGCCACTTGGCCCTACCAGCAAGAAGGCGCCCAATGGACGACCGGGACGGCGTAGGTCCGCCCTGGCAGTCAACAAATGTTGATGCAGGCATTTAATCGCGAGATCTTGTCCTTTGATGCTTTGTCCCAGATGCATTGGCAGTTCAGTCACCACGGAAAGTTCACTCTGTGACAGGCGATTAAGGGGGACGCCAGTCCATTCAGCGATAACCGCCGCAATCTGGTTCTTATCCACATGAGGCGAAACGCGCGTTTGTTGTTGCTGTAATTGTTCCAACTGTTCATTGAGTTCAGCCAATTGTGCAATCAACTCGTCAGTTGTTACCTCGGCGGCGGCTTCGCTCTCTTCTGCCTTATCGGTTAATAGTTGACGGCGTAGTTCAATAATTTGCTGAACTAATAGCTGTTGTTGCTGCCAACTGGCTTCCAATTCAGCCAATTTCTCCGTGGCTTCCTGCTGTTGTTGCCGCAGTTCATCCAGTCTATCCGTATGCTGGTTGAGTCCCATGCGCTGTTCCCTTGCCAGCACGTCTGATTCCATTTGTTGCTGATGCAGTTGGTTTTTCAGGGCAGAAATTTGGCGCGGCGGTGAAGTCAAGTTGATGGCAACGCGGGCGCAGGCGGTATCCAGCACATCAATGGCTTTGTCTGGCAACTGGCGTCCAGAGAGGTAACGGTCGCTTAATACCGCAGAGGCTTTTAGTGCTTCATCATCGATTAGTACGCCATGAGATTGTTCATAGATTGCCCGCAGGCCACGCATAATAATGATGGCTTCTTCCGCAGTCGGTTCGGCCACTTTAACTAATTGAAAACGGCGGGATAGGGCAGCCTCCTTTTCGAAATATTTTTTGTATTCGCCCCACGTGGTCGCAGCAATTGTTTTCAATTCGCCCCGTGCCAGAGCGGGCTTTAGCAGGTTGGAGATATCCAGTCCGCCTTGCTGATTACCGGCGCCAATCAGGGTATGAGCTTCATCGATGAACAGAATAATCGGTACGGATGACTGATTTATTTCATTCATAATGCCTTTGAAACGTTTTTCAAATTCCCCTTTTACCGCCGCACCCGCTTGTAGCGCTCCCAGATCCAGCGTCATCAATTCACTGTTACGCAGTTTTTCCGGCACTTGGTTGTCGATAATGCGCAAAGCCAACCCTTCGATGAGCGCACTTTTACCGACGCCTGCTTCACCCACCACAATCGGGTTGTTTTTACGGCGCCGGCAGAGAATATCGATCATTAGGTCGATTTCTCTGTCACGGCATAGAACAGGATCGAGTTTTCCCTGACGAGCTTGTTCTGTCATATTTTGAGTAAAACGGGCAAGCAAGCTATCACTGCCGGCGGCAGCCTTGCCTTGTCCGTTTTTATCGTTTTCCACAACCGGTTGTTCGGCAGAACCCGCGGTCCATTGGGTAAAATTCTGGCGTAACAATTCGCGGTTTATGCCCGATAAAAGACGTGAGGATTGTGGTGTCAGGTAACGTAACGGGCTGAACAGCAAGGTCATCAGCATGACACCACTGCGCAATTCCTGATGCTGCATCTCAGTTGATGCTAACAGCCAGCTATCCTGTAACCACTCCACCAGCATTGGAGAAAAGCTAGGATAGGCCTGAACCATTGCTTGATGGTGAGGGATCATCTGATCAAGTTGCTCTTTCAACAAATCGCTGTCTACTTCGGCTTGATTGAAGATCGCTCTGACATCACTAAGGGGCGTGTTGATCATTTGCAGTAGTAGCTGAGAAACCGTGATCTCAGGTTGCTGTTGGCTGACACACTGCGCCGCCGCCGCTTCCAGAGCGTGCCGAGTCATCGGATTTAAGCGATTAACTAATGTAGGTAGATCAATCTGAATCATCGGTTCTTTCCTAGCTCAGTAAGTTATTTAGCTGTTGTAAGATGTTCTGGGTTTGGTTGTGCAGACGGATAGCATAGAAGCCATAAACGATAGCGAGCAGCGTAATACCGCTCCAGAACAGATGTTTAATGGTCAGACGTTTACCCAAGCGATAGCGATCATTACGCTCATTGGCGTTACTGTGGAGAATGATGGAAGGAGCTTCGCCCCGCAACGCGTGCAGTTGTTGGTGTAATCGACGGAATAAACGTTCAAAGTCATCACTTTTCTGCGAAGCAACTTTATAGCGACCACGGTAACCGAGGCAGAAACAGAGATAGATAAACTCCAGCAGATGTTGATAGCGCTGCGGTTCACCCATCAAACGATCTAACAATTGAAAGACTTTTTCACCACCCCAAGTTTCGTTGTGGAATCGAACCAGTAGTGATTGTTGTAACCACTCATTCTTGCTATTCCAACCATGACCCAATGCGGTTTCATCAATGAAGGTACAGAGCGTATAGCGAAAAGAGATAATGGCGCCCGGCTCATAACCTTTGGTTTGTAGAAGTTGTTCAATTGCCTGAATATCAGTAACGACCTGCTGATAAAGCTGGTCCGGCAGTGGTTGCTCACCCATGTCTTTTAGACGCATGACCATGCCGAGCAGCGGTGTAGCGGCATCGATCATCGGGTTTAGGCTTTCTCCGCGTAGCGGTAACTGATACTGAAGATGCACAGTATTATCAGTGACTTCCTGCGTCGGAATAGGATTGTCATTTATGGTTTCAGTTTTCATTAATCAATCCCGTTACTGACTGCCCAGAGTTGCATATCTAATCCAGGGAATTCTCCTGAAACGTGGAAAGCGATGGAGTTGCCCTTCAAAATCTCTTGCCATGCCGGACCTTGTTGATCAAAACAGAAATAGGTGTAGCCGACGTGATAAGGCAATTGACGTGGAGCGGCGGAAAGCGCCTCTATAGCGACCCCGGGTAACTGGACGCTGACCATTTCGCGGATTTTTTCCTGCGATGCAACTTTGATCTGCTGAACGAACTGTCGGCGTAACTGCTCCTGTGGAATCTGCGCGCGAACGGCCAAGATGAGAGCTGCTTTGTGTAATAGATCGGGATCATGGATAGTTGCTACCCGGAAACCATTCCCCTGAATCTGTAGCGGTAGGGCGATTGCTCGTGGCATCAGAACGACATTCATTTCCCGGCGCATGTGACGCATGAGGTTCAGGAATGTGTCAGTCAGATTGCTATGATCATAATTTAGTACATTGCCGACCAAACGGGATTTATCCGTAAATGTTTTCAATTCAGCCCAAGTTTGGAGAACTTGGGTGAAGAAGTCCTGAGGGTGAAGAAGAGCTTGCTTAGAATAATGGGTAAACCAGGGATGAACTCGGTTAAGTAACTGGAGCATCATAAATTCAGACACATCAGCAACGCCTTGCTGACCAGGTGAACCAATCTGCTTCGCAAGAGTTTGAGCTCGTTCCGTTAGTGTATTTTCTATTTCACCCATATAGCGTTGCAGTTTTTCGGACACTTTGACAGCAGTACAAGTTGGGATGAAATCCTCATCAAGAGCGAGGGCTGCACCTTTAACCCCCTCTTTTATCCGGCATAGTGGCAGCAGGGAAAAAGCACTGAGGTCTTCTGATCCCTGTTTCAAAATCGGTGTCAGTTGTGCCAGAGTGACGGGGCTGACATCACCATCATCCGTATGCAAGTCACGGATATTATTTATATGTGCACGGTAACGTACAGCCCCAGCATGCCTGGATTCAGGATGGGAGATTTCATTAAAGGTATCGTTAGTTATGGGGAGTGCCAGGTAGATATTTTTGCTGCCAGGCCCGTTAATATCGATCACATTAAGCGGTTGGGGAGTGGCATCCTGATGGGGAATCGAGAATATAGTGCCATCCGGCATAATACCGCTGGCTTCGGTAATACTGATACGCCCAAGAGCAAGAAGATCTTTGTCGATAGTCAGGGAACTGAAACCGTAATAGTGTTCGATAAAGGTTGTCAGGCGGCTATGAGCCAGATAGTCATTATGTTTTTGTTGTTGCTGAAAGTGTTGTGGCTTGATGAATAATCCTTCGCGCCAAATCACCCGATTTTTACCTGACATAATTATTGCTCCTCTTTTCTAAGTTCAACTTCGTTCGCTCTGATATGCACCAGAATGTGGTATTGCTGTCCTGTGTCTTTCACACGGATGACCTTTTTCCATTCGGATTGATTAATATCGGCATAGCGAACGATAACGCCGATGTAACGGCTATTTTTTTCCAGCGGGATGACTGGCAGTGGTTTGTACTGCCCCGGCAATAAGGTGTAATCCTGATGGTCGATGTAATTTTTCCCCAGCGCTTTATCCAGTTTGTCACTCGCCAGTTGGTCATAATCAGCGGCAAGTAGACGGGAATCTTCACTGAGATAGAGCAGATGCATTTCAACCGGAGTGGCTTCTCCATTTTTATTGGGGTTGATATCAGGTTCTGCCAGCAAAGTTATCGCGACGGTGGAAGGTAAGTTCGCAGGTTGACCGACAGGAGTTGATGGGTCCCAGACTACCTGTCCGACTTTCTTCGTTGCTTGCCATGCACTGCTACAGCCGCTTAATATCAGCGCTGCCAGCAATATAAACCATACGGTATAGCTACCGGACCATGAGGTATTACCGCCGGAGCGCTTCATTACTGGCTATCCTCTAAACCTTGACGCAGAGCACGGTCATAAGCTTGCTCATAGACTTCACCGAACAGTTTTTCGAATCCCTGTTGGCGGCTGGAAGCCAGTTCGCGGTAGTAGCTGGTGTACATTTCCCATGCCCAGGTTGCATTTTTTTCCTGTATCTCATTGCTGCGGCGGTACTGGGCAAAACGGCCCAGTAGGTGTTCCGGTGAGAAAGCATCTAGCATGGTGTTCAAGGCGGCAGTGATCGCAATCCGGTTAGCCTGATAGTGCAATTGCAGGTTATGTAAGCTTTCAGCGACAGCGGAAGGGGCAGAGAGATGTACTGGGCTTTTTTGATCCGCAAACATCACCTGCATAGTGGTGTTGTAGTCCATGTTCAGCCGTAGCGGATTATCTTCGATAGGGCGCAATTGCTTATCGCGCAGCCCATGCTGTGTACGTTGCAGTACCAGTAGACCTTCAATTGCCGCTTTCATGGTCTTACCCATTTCTTCCAGAAAGTCGTTAGCCTGTTGGCTGTTATGCAAAGGCAATTGTGTGTTCAACCCTCGCATCAGTGGGGTGATAGCCACATGTTGCTGTTCCATGTCCTGGTACTCTTCACTTAAAGGTGAAGAGATATTCGGTAAATCAACAAAATCCCGATCCATAGCATTGCCTCTGTTATCTGAGAGGGGAGAGAAGAATAATGGAGCTTGGTAATGGCCCTGTTGTAGGCTTTGGGTTATGTCGTCATTCTCTAAGGTCTGGTCCAGTGTGGTTAGATTTTCACTATCGAGAACCTTAAGCGGATCGTGACTGAAATCGTGCTTAATCGTGGGTGCCAAAGAATCATGATCGGTGAACGCGGTATCCTGGACAGGTTTTTTTTCCATCATCGCGTCCAGTGGATTGCTATAGCTAGAGACCAGTGATTCCGGTGATACTGTCATGGGATCAATGCGATCTGCGTCGGAAAAACTGATATAACTTTTGATCACCAGTTTACCAATGGTAATTTCATCCGCTTGTTGCAGTCGGATGACGCTAACACCAGAGGTCAATGGTGATTGATTCACAGATAGAGGGCCAGCGATCATTTGTAGACAGAATGCGCCATCTCGCCACTGAATAGTAAATTGTGAAGGATCGATATTGCCTTGCAGATCCTGAATGGACCAAAGATGGCTCTTACTGCTGCCGACAGTGCCACCTTGAGTGGAGAATAGGCAACTGGCGGATTTACCGCTTTCCAGTTGATCACTATTGAGTACTCGTAATGAAAGGGTTGGCTGTTGTTTTTCCATCGTCTTTATCCACTCACTGAAATCGTGATAAAAGGTTTCTTTTCCGGCTCGCCGAGAAAGCTGGTCCACCCCAGGTTATTGTTTAATTTCGTGCCAAGCACCATGCCGCCTGCTTGGTTTTCAGCCAAGCCAAGACGCAGATCCCAAGCCAATTGATCACGCAGGACAAAACAGATAAACATCACCAGTGGTAGGAAATTTTTGCCGTCGGGAAGAAATGACAGGAAATGTTCACGGGATAGATCGTTGATGCATAACATAAACTTACTATTGTAGTTTTTTACCCATGATCCGATGGTGAAGTTTTCACCTAATACGGACATTTCCGTATTTTTCTCACCATCTATTGTCAGCGTTTCACCCAAACGGTTTTGTTGTGATGAGGGAATGGCGACTTTCCGTAATTGCCAGCCATGAACAGTAACATCTGGCAAATCAAAGCAATGTGAAACCAGGCTGCATATCACTTCTGGTGATCGGCCCGGGTTAGCTAACAGACCTGCATAGGCTAGCATTTTGCTATGGTTGATTTTTAAATGAGTACGGTTCACACGACTGCCAAGTCCTACTAGAGAGAACATACGCTGAGAAAAATCATCCTGCCCATTCTTGTCGAAACAGATGTAATAGCGATATTTCCGCCAGATCTGATGGAGCATAACGATTGAACGGTGATTGAAAACATTCAAAAAGTCTGTCAGTCGGTTTTCATCCTGGGCGTCTTCCCATGCCAGCGAATCAAGGTAGTAACCAGGTATGGGAGACTGGCTACCATGTAGCCCAAGGAAAGAGACTTCTACATGAAAACGACCTTGTTTGGTACGTTTTACAGAAACAATATCTCTAGTTGGAAAAGCCAGGCTGGCACTGGATGTAAAACAGATTGCTTCACGGTCAGGACGATTAGTTTGCCCAGTTTTTTCCCACGCTACCGCCAATTGGTTGAGTAATTCGACCAATTGATAAAAATCGTATTTTGATACATCCAACGAGCGTTTTGCTGACGAGTTGTTATCTGTTACATCAACGCATGTTGACCTATTTGTACCGGCCATTGATAGCATTCCTGATTATCTAGATTGATCACCTTCAACATGTGGAAGGAGTTAATGCTGGCATATAACGCAAGGAAGCGTGACAGTATGGTGCCGAACATATAGAGCTCTCCTTCAGAACAGAAAGCCTGTTGCCGGATATACAATGTTGATTCCGAACCACGTACCGGGAGACCTTTAAATAGTCGATCTATTTGCCTCGTTTCGATCCGTTCAATTGCATCTAGCCGTTTTTGTGATGATCGTGAGGATTGTCGGTTATATCGGCTGGGGAGATCGTAAGTACTCAGTACCTCCTTTAATGCATCTTTGTTCAATAGTGTCATATAGTTCAGTGACATATTGGAAATAAGCTCCCAGTGATACTTGCCGCTCAGCAGTGGATAGAGTGGAACGGATGGGCGGGTTATGTTATGAAATGGCGCAAATGAAGGGCTTCCCGCTGAGGTGTAATTAATATCACCTACCCGGAGTTGCAGGGGTAATTCGCGGTTAGTACAAGTTAGTCGGATAGAGATACTTTCACTACGCTCCAATTCCAGCAGCAATGACGCATCGCCACGTACGAAAGAGATATAGTGTTCAAGCCCGTTACGAAAGGGCGATTCTTTAACCTTAATACGGAAATAGCGCGTATTGAGTTCGCTTTCATGTTCGATCTGATGATGAAAGCTTTCAAATGGCACATAGATCCGCTCCACCCCTCGGCTGCGGTCAAATGTACCGTCATTATTGGTCAGATAGCTTTCCACTTTATCCACGGAGAAAATATCATAGCGATTAGGATGGCTATAGCTGGTTCTTAATGGATATTCGTCCTGACTACCATCCAATTGAATAACTTCACTATCCATTGGAAAGAGATTGATTGCCGGAACGCAATGCAACCGAAAAGTATCTTGGCGAATTTTGATTTCTGGTGGCAGTGCTTCTGAGAAATAGAGATCCAGCGTGAAATCTTGGGCTTTAAGATCCGCCGGTAATTTAGGGATGCCAGTAACATCGAAAAATAGAAAACCTTCGGAAAAACAGAAGTACTCTTGTAAGACGCGATAACCCATGTAAGCATTTTTCGGGTACGGCAATAGGGCGTCTTCCCGATTAAAACCCACTGGAACGAAGTCGAAATTCGGTAATGAAATGGTGGTATCGCCGACGACAAGTTTTGCGTCTTTAAGGTAGTAACTGAGCCAGAAATAGAGTTGTGTGCTGCTGTAATCATCGCCGCTTAGATAAAAACGCAGCTTATCAAGTTGCAGTTCTGGTAAGGTAAGCTCTGTTTTTGAGGTGAAATTTAGACTGATGACACCCTGCTCATTACTATTATTGACTGAAATGCCCCGGACAGACATCGGAAGCAGCCAAACATCACGGCATAAAGTGAAAGTACAGCGATGATTGTCTTGGCCTGTTTTTTGAGTCTTGGTATTGCTTAAGTAATTATCTTCATCCTCATCATTTTCGCTATCATCCGCCAGCGGACGGCTTTTGATTTGAGTTCCACGCGGGATCTGCGTCGCTTGTTTGATGGCATTATCATCAGGTGTATATTGGATAATGGTCATGCTAGGCGTTGGCCGCAGGTAATTGGGCCATAGCATATGCAACAATCCATGAGTGAGTTCAGGGAATTCATCATTAATTTTTGCCCGTAAGTTACCCGCGAGAAAGGCAAATCCTTCTAGCAGACGCTCAACATCCGGGTCAGAGCCTTGTTCAGACAAAAATGAGGCGAGGTGAGGATGTTCAATTGCAGCTTGTCGCCCCAATTGTCTGAGGTAATCCAGTTCCTCTCTAAAATATTTTTCAAGTGACATTTTATTGAGTCCTCTCTAGGCAATAACGCCGGTTGTTATCCAGTTGAATGTTAAATTCAACAACGTCATGAATATCATCCAGGGATACCTGGGCGCTGATGTGAAAACATAACAACAGCGGATCACTATCATCGTGGATTGCATTGACAGTGACTGACGATATTCTCGGTTCATAATTTCTGATGCAGTGCTCTATTGCCTGCTCAATACTCTGTTTAAAGTCAGTTGCCGTGGTTGTGGCGTCATTGAGATCAATGACGCCAAGATCAGTCGCACTCTGACAAGCACCCGGATGGGTATTGAGCACATGATTCAGGTGCCGTTTTATAGAGTTGAGCAGTTCACGCATTCTTGATTGGCGGGAAGAACCGGAGTTCTTCCCCTGAATACGCTCGAACAAGCTGGCAGAGCCTTCTCTATTCCAACTGTACAGCGCGGCCATCACTCATTACTCCTTATCCAAACGCCCTACTAGTGACAACTCAAAGCTGGCTCCCATATATTTAAAATGAGGGCGAACCTGCATTGCCACTTGATACCAGCCTGGATCTCCTTCCACATCCAAAACCTGAATTTGGGCAGAACGCAGAGGACGACGGCTACGGACATCCGTTGGTGGATTTTCCTGATCGGCAATGTACTGTTTCAGCCAAGTGTTCAGTTCACGCTCCAAATCCTGACGCTCTTTCCAGGAACCAATCTGCTCGCGCTGTAACACTTTGATGTAGTGTGCAAGGCGGTTGATGATGAACATATAGGGCAGTTGAGTACCCAGTTTGTAATTGGTTTCAGCCATTTTCCCTTCGCGAGTATTCGGGAAAACTTTTGGCTTCTGGACTGA
This sequence comes from Photorhabdus sp. RM96S, assembly GCF_042879335.1. Taxonomy (NCBI): domain Bacteria; kingdom Pseudomonadati; phylum Pseudomonadota; class Gammaproteobacteria; order Enterobacterales; family Morganellaceae; genus Photorhabdus; species Photorhabdus sp. RM96S. Next base: position 16,669 of record NZ_JBHFKT010000016.1, read on the forward strand.
GTTGGCAGAGAAAAATGCCGCATTATCACTACCCTTACGCATTGTCAGGGTGATAAAGCCCTCTTCCGCCAATTCAAACTCACGACGATCAGTAACCAAAACTTCTGTCGGGATCTTGGCCTGAATCTGCCCCATTGCTTCGAACAGGTGAACCGGTAGATCGCTGACAGTACCCCCGCTTTGTGGGCCGATAATATTCGGGCACCAGCGATATTTGGCGAAACTGTCAGTCAAACAGGTTGCCAGAAGATAAGCGGTATTACCCCACAGGAAATGCTCATGATCTTTGCTGACATCTTCCTGATAGTTAAAGTTTTTAATTGGGTTTTCGACGGTTGAATAAGGTAAACGCAACAAGAAACGTGGTGTAGTCAGACCAAGATAACGTGAATCCTCCGATTCGCGCAGCGCACGCCATTTGGTGTGTGCAGGACCTTCGAAGACAGATTTCAGATCTTTAATCGCTGGCAACTCGGTAAAACTACTGATACCAAAGAAATCAGGCGCAACGGAAGAGAGGAATGGCGCGTGAGCCATTGCGCCAACCGCACTGACATATTGCATCAGTTTGATATCGGGTGAGCTATTGCTGAACGCATAGTTACCGATGACCGCTGCAACTGGTTCACCACCAAACTGACCATAACCTGTCGAGTAAACATGTTTGTATAAACCTGATTGGATGATTTCTGGTGAAAATTCGAAATCTTCCAGTAACTCTTCTTTGGTCGCATGGATAATGTTGATTTTGATGTTTTCACGGAAATCGGTGCGATCAACCAGCAATTTCAGTGAACGCCATGATGATTCCAGCTCTTGGAATTCTTTGGCATGCATAATTTCATCAACTTGAGCGCTGAGTGTCTTATCAAGCTCAACAATCATTCTATCAACGACAAGTTTGTTGACAGGTTCTTCGTTAGCACCGGTATCCAAAATGCTGCTGATAAAAGCGGCAACACCCTGTTTCGCGATATGGTAGCCATCATTTTCCGGCGTCATTCTTGCTTGAGACATGATCTCGTCAAGCAAAGAAGTCGTGGACCCTGGGGTTAATGTTGTACTGCTCTCTTCATGCAAGGACATGTTAAAAACTCCTTTTCAGTCAATTACTTTTGATTGACGATTTCAAGTTCTTTTAGAAGTTGTTCGCGGACTTTTTCATCACCCAATAATTCCTGTAGGCGGGTGCGAAATGCCGGAATATTTCCTAGTGGCCCTTTTAGTGCGACGAGCGCCTCACGCAGTTCTAAAAGTTTATTTAATTCAGGCACTTTCTTCGCCACGTTATCGGGTGAAAAATCATTGAGTGATTTTATTTCCAGGTTAACTGGCAGGTCATCTCCGTTATTATCATTAAGACGATTGGGGACACTAAAAGTGAGATTGATGTTGGCCTCATTCATCACGGCATTAAAGTTATTCTTGTTCACAGAAACAGCTTGCCGTTCTTCAATTGGCGTATCTTCTTTTGTTCCTTTGAGGTCACCAACGATAAGTAGGTTAAGGGGTAATTCAATTTCGGCGACTTGATCACCGGTATTCGGAACGTATTTGATATTAATCCTTTCTTTCGGCGCTACGCTACCTGAACTATTTTTACTCATATTTAAATCCTTTGGGTAATACAATTAGTCAATTAGGAATTATCTGATAACAATATTGATGAGAGAATTGCCCTTGATACCTACCTATATGTGACGGAGAACATAAAATTTCCCCTGACTAAAAAACGGGAGATTCACTGCATTGAGTTGGATAGTAAGCTGACTTTTATGAGCATATAGATAAATACGGAATTCAGAATATTCTTACTCATCGAGCAATAGCATCAATATAGATGTGCTCTGCAAAGCAGAGTTTCGCATTTTGTTTTTTTATTGTAAAGCTAAAATATATGTAGATATACCTCTCTATTTGGCCTTTTGATGATTTTATTTTATTTAGCAATAAGTTACATCCTGATTCTTTCTTAACTAAGCCCTTGTTTTAAGTACTCCATAATAGGTATAGAACAGCATGCGTTTTTTATATTTATGACATTTTGTGATTTTTTGTTTCATTATGTAACAAAGTATTTCTAAGTGTATTTTTGTTTACATTTTGTAAGTTAATTTAATAATGGAAATATTATTCCCATTATTAACCAAGTGGAAAAGTTTAATTTTTTGATCCAGTTATCAATTTTTAATTGAACAAAATATAATTTAGACATAAATCATAAAAATACTTTAATTTCATATAGATATGAAATTATAGCTAACAATCAAACTGGCATTTATAGTTGATTACACTTAAAATAAAGACAATAATAGAATCATTACTTTAAAATGGCATTAATTATAATATTTTTATTTGTTGGTGATGGTTCAATGATTTTGCAATTTATATTTTATTTTGAAACGAGCGGGTTGGTATTTATTATCCGTTACAGCGTTCAATACATTCGCCAGTGATTTTTCCCAACATGAAATAATCACTGTTGAAATTAATATGATCGCTACCTTAATGTTGACACAATCTCTATAAAGGATATTTCTATGCCAACTCCATGTTATATTTCCATCAATGGAAAAACACAGGGCAATATTACTGCGGGTTCATTCACTGCTGAATCAGTAGGCAATATTTACGTTCAGGGCCACGAAGATGAAATGCTGGTTCAAGCATTTGATCATGTCGTCACCGTACCCACTGATCCTCAATCAGGTCAGCCTTCAGGTCAGCGTGCTCATAAACCATTCCGTTTTACAGTTGCATTAAATAAATCTGTTCCATTGCTTTATAACGCGTTGGCTTCGGGTGAAATGCTGACGAGTGTAGTATTGAAATGGTATCGCACTTCTGTTGAAGGGAAACAAGAGCATTTCTTCACGACGCAGTTGGAAGATGCCACTATTATCGACATTGATTGCCAAATGCCTCATTGTCAGGACCCAACAAAATCTGAATTTACTCAGCTGGTTCGTGTTTCTCTGTCTTATCGTAAGATTAATTGGGAGCATACAACCGCAGGTACTTCCGGCGCAGATGATTGGCGTGCACCTATTGTTGCCTGATAGGTAATATAATCATTCAGCCAATGAAATATCTCTTCATTGGCTGAAAAGCTTAATTTTTCTTTATTTTAAGTTGAAGATTTTTAATAACTGTCTTCAACTTCTTTCAGCTTTTTTGATTTTTTTTCTTTCTCTCCCTTTCATTTTTTACACGTACTATTTAACGATATTACTTAATGCTCTCGATAACATTTGGTCATTTTTTCTGGCTTTTCTTTTGATTATTTTTCCATATAGTGAGTGTTAACATTTTTCAATCTCTGTTCCTGATTGGTGATTTCGTGAACATCAACATAAGATCTTGTATATTTAATTGTTCGTTTAATGTCTTGTTTTTTTAATTACACAATTCTTGTTGTTTGTAATTACGTAAATACTACTTATGATTTTCAGTGAAAATGCAGATAACATTACTCATTAAATATCACATTAGGTCCGGGCAGAATTTTTCACTTATCCTAAATTTTAATTAATATGATTAAAGGGATCGCTATACCCTATGGATTTCAAGGTGCATCGCGACGGCAAGGGAGTGAATCCCCGGGAGCATAGGTAACTATGTGACCGGGGTGAGCGAGTGCAGCCAACAAAGAGGCAACTTGAAGGATAACGGGTATAGGAGTAAAGGTGAGGAGTCTGACATTTTTGTCGCTAATAGGGCTATAATAGGGCCTTATCATCTGTCCCATCTACTGGGATGGGTTTTTAGTTGTCAGGTATTCTATCTGGCAATCAACCTATTCTCTGCTCTGGGGTCTGAAATTAATGCTAAGTTATCGTCACAGTTTTCATGCTGGTAATCATGCTGATGTACTGAAACACACTGTACAAAGCTTGATCATTGAATCTCTTAAAGAAAAAGAGAAACCTTTTCTCTATCTGGATACGCATGCCGGTGCGGGCCGCTATCAACTCAGTAGTGAACATGCTGAACGTACCAGTGAATATCTGGAAGGGATTGCCCGCGTCTGGCAGCGTGAAGATTTACCGCAGGAGTTGAACGCTTATATGAGTGCAGTAGCTGCACTGAATCAGAGTGGCAACTTACGTTACTACCCAGGATCGCCTTTAATCGCCCGCCATTTGTTACGACAGAATGATAAGTTCAATCTGACAGAACTGCATCCGAGTGACTTTCCTCTAATACGTAATGAATTCTCCCGTGATAACCGCGCCAGGGTTGTGCGTGAAGATGGTTATCAGCAATTAAAATCACAATTGCCACCACTGAGTCGCCGCGGATTCATTCTTATTGATCCACCTTATGAACTGAAATCGGATTACCAAGCGGTCGTACAGGCTATTCAGGAAGGCTATAAACGTTTTGCAACCGGTGTTTATGCATTGTGGTATCCAGTGGTGTTACGCCAGCAAATCAAACGACTGGTTAAAGAGCTGGAAGCAACTGGCATTCGCCGTATTCTACAAATTGAGTTGGCTGTCCGGCCTGATAGCGATCAGCGAGGTATGACCGCCTCTGGCATGATAGTGATTAACCCACCTTGGAAACTGGAACAGCAGATGAAATCGGTGTTGCCGTGGTTACATCAGGTTCTGGTGCCGGAAGGAATGGGTCACACCTTGGTTAAATGGGTGGTGCCAGAATAGCTTTTAACAATGGCAGCGAGAGCTAAAACCATCACGACTGCTTGATATTTTTTGCCATAATAGGCTTTGGGTATTAACTCCCTTGAATTGATTAGATGGAAACAATCCGGATGAGCAAACATTACGACTATATAGCGATTGGTGGTGGCAGTGGTGGCATAGCGTCAATTAACCGTGCGGCTATGTACGGGCAGAAATGTGCCCTAATTGAAGCTAAGGCATTGGGTGGAACGTGTGTCAATGTGGGCTGTGTTCCGAAGAAAGTGATGTGGCATGCAGCGCAAGTTGCTGAATCTATCCACCAATATGGGCCAGATTATGGCTTTGATACGACAATCAACAGCTTTAACTGGAAGACACTCATTGCCAGTCGCACTGCTTATATCGATCGTATCCACCAGTCTTATGGACGTGGCTTGGGCAACAATAAAGTTGATGTGATCCAAGGGTTTGCCCATTTTGTTGATGCACATACGGTTGAAGTGAATGGTGAAAAAATCACCGCAGATCATATTCTGATTGCGACAGGTGGCCGCCCTGTGCGGCCTGATATACCAGGGTCAGAATATGGTATTGATTCTGATGGTTTTTTTGCATTGGAAGAGATGCCAAAGCGGGTTGCGGTTGTTGGCGCAGGCTATATCGCCGTAGAAATTGCTGGTGTATTGCATGCTCTTGGTAGTGAAACTCATCTATTTGTGCGTCAACATGCACCGTTGCGTTCTTTTGATCCGATGATTGTTGAAACACTCTTGGAAGTTATCAATACCGAAGGACCTACTTTGCATACAGAATCGGTGCCAAAATCAGTAAGTAAAAATACGGATGGTAGCTTGACCTTGCAACTGCAAAATGGCAAAGAACAAACCGTTGATACCCTAATCTGGGCTATTGGCCGTGAGCCCGCAACGGATAATCTGAATTTGTCTGTAGCTGGTGTTGAGTTGAATGAAAAAGGCTACATCAAAGTTGATGAATACCAGAACACGAATGTGAAAGGTATTTATGCAGTAGGTGATAACACCGGTGCTGTGGAATTAACCCCTGTAGCGGTTGCAGCAGGTCGTCGTTTGTCTGAGCGCTTGTTTAACAATAAACCAGAAGAACATCTGGATTACACCAATATTCCAACTGTCGTATTCAGCCATCCGCCTATTGGTACTGTGGGGCTGACTGAACCTCAGGCGAAAGCGCAATTTGGTGAAGAGCAGGTGAAAACTTATCAATCTTCTTTTACTGCAATGTATACCGCTGTCACTCAACATCGCCAGCCGTGCCGGATGAAATTGGTATGTGTCGGGCCGGAAGAGAAGATTGTTGGCATTCATGGTATCGGTTTCGGAATGGATGAAATGCTGCAAGGTTTCGCTGTTGCATTGAAGATGGGGGCAACGAAGAAAGACTTTGATAACACGGTTGCAATCCATCCCACTGCGGCGGAAGAGTTTGTAACGATGCGGTGATATTGTTGAGTCCTATCGATAACATTTTTCTAAAGGCCGATTTCATTCGGCCTTTCTCTTATTAATCTCTCTTATCAGAGGTAGGTGTAAGGATTTGTGCACAAACGAATGAAACACACGGAAGCGTATATTGTTTGTGTGGATTTAATATTATACCTGTTCATTACAAGATGATTGACGTGGTTGGCTAAATGCTACAATCATCTTGTCATTCAATGTCTAATTCTTTAGCAAAAACTGTCGTAACCCCTTGATAGGGTGGGAATCAGTCACATTCAGTGAGCTTTTTTGAGGATTCAAATAAGGACTTAAATGTGGAAAAAACTCAGCAGCAAAGCCGAAGAGCTTTTCTCAGCCAAACGGGTAAATTCACTACCGCTTGTGCGGCGATTTCCTTGACCGGGGGGATAGTGCAGGCTATACCATCAACCACTGCCGCTAATACATCATTGATGCAGACTACCCTTATTGATAGCCATTACTATCTGAGAGATGTGCTATTGGAGGATGGGTTTGAATATAATGGCGATATTGTGATTGGCACACGTACCGCATTATATACATTGGAAATCAAAGATGGTCGGATCGCTGCAATCCATGCTGCGAGTGTGCTACTAAATACGCATTTGCCATGCTATCAAGCGCAGGGACAGCTGTTGTTGCCTACTTTCCGTGATATGCACATCCATCTAGATAAGACTTTCTACGGTGGTCCGTGGCAGGCACCGTTACCCCGCCAGGGTAAAACCATTATGGATATGATCGCTCAGGAACAAACTCTGATCCCCAAACTACTGCCTACTTCACAGCAACGAGCGGAGGGTTTGATCGCTCTGTTGCAATCCAAGGGCAGTACGGTAGCCCGTAGCCATTGTAATATTGATCCGGTTAGTGGTTTGAAGAGCCTGGAGCATTTGCAGTATGCGTTAGATAATCACCGTGATGATTTCAGTTGTGAAATTGTTGCTTTTCCTCAGCACGGTTTGCTGCACTCCAAAGTGGAGGGACTGATGCGTGAGGCGATGCAAATGGGGGTACAGTATGTTGGTGGGTTGGACCCTACTAGCGTGGACGCTGCGATGGAAAAATCACTGGATACTATGTTCCAGATTGCACTCGATAATAACGCTGGTGTGGATATTCATCTGCATGAGATAAGCCCAGCGGGTGTTGTTGCTATCAACTATATGATTGATACGGTGGAGAAGATATCCGCTTTGCGTGGTAAGGTCACTATCAGCCACGCCTTCGCCCTGACCGCATTGGATGAGGGGAAACTAGCAGAAACCGCTTCCCGTTTGGCGGAGCAGCAAATCACGATAGCTTCCACAGTGCCTATTGGTAGCTTGATGATGCCGTTGCCGCAACTCATGGCTAAAGGGGTATTTATTATGACGGGTACTGATAGTGTGATTGATCACTGGTCGCCGTTTGGCACGGGTGATATGTTGGAAAAGGCGAATTTGTACGCGCAGTTGTACCGTGGCTCAGATGAATTTCATCTTTCCCGCGCTATGGCTATTGCTACTGGCGGTGTGTTGCCGCTTAATGACCAGGGGCAGCGTATTTGGCCGCGGGTAGGTGATAAGGCGGAATTTGTCTTGGTGGCAGCGAGTTGTTCTGCTGAGGCCGTGGCACGTTTGCCTGCCCGTCAGGCGACGTTCCATCAGGGGCGTTTGGTGGCTGGTGTTGTAATCAGGTCTTGATCCAAAAGAAGTACAATCGGTCAATTATTCCCTTATCAATAGTTGTTTTTGGTCTTCTGCCTGTGTTTCGGGAGTTTTCACATGACTGGGCGCAGGCGGAAGTGACTTAACGTTCCATATTCAGCCATTCGACAATAAAATCAGCTACCTGTTCAGGTTGATTGATATTCAATTGTGGCAAAATAGTCTCCAATTTTTCATCACTGGCAACAGCAATCACATGTTGATCAAGAAGATCGCTTAATCGGTGGTTAAGAGTGTTGCGGTATAGAACGATCTTGTTGATTGGCTCATCTTTAAAACCTTCCACTAGAATCAAATCCAGTAAATTTAGATCAAAACGGCTGGCAAGATAGTTCAAATCTACTTTCATCAAATCTGGCGTTTCTGTCATTAACGCCCAGCGTTGTTGGTTGGCAACCAGAGTTTGTTCTGCACCGGCTTTGCGCAGTTCATAACTGTCTTTGCCCGGTTTATCCACATCCATATCGTGATGAGTGTGTTTTATCAGACCAACCCGGATTTGCCGTTGACGTAATAGTGGAATCACTTGTTTGAGAAGTGTGGTTTTTCCTGTTCCGCTATAGGCTGTAATACCTAGTAGCGGAAGCGGTTTGGTACTCATTTTTTGATCTCCTGTATATGCTCCCAATGTTGGCAATCTTCCGGTGTATTCAGATTAGTAAAGACGATGGGATTATCATCAAATTGAACGGCGATCGCTCTGATCTTATGCATAAACAGTATTAATTTGCGATCACCGTTAGCCAAATAATTTTCTAATTGAGAAGTCAGACTGCGGTGTAGTAAAGCGATGGTAGGGTGAGCCCGGTTGCCATCATTTACATAGGCTGCCAATGCTTGCTGTTTTCCCTGCCATAAGCGAATGACTAAATCAGTAGGGAGATTTGGTACATCACAAGGAACAAATATAACCCAATCGTAACTAGCTGATTTTAGGGCTGTCAGTATGCCTGAAAGGGGGCCAGAGAAGTCTGGTGTTAAATCTGGAACAATTTGATAACCACTTTGTCGGTAAATATCCAGATTGCGGTTCGCGTTGATAATTAATTCATCTACTTGTGGAAATAGCTTATCCGCAATATGTTGGTACAGTGGTTTTTTATTTAAAAAAATTAACCCTTTATCATTGCCGCCCATACGGGTGGCGCGACCTCCAGCAAGGATTGCGCCGCTTATTTTTGGTTGCATAATGTTCAAGTTATCAACTGAGGTAGTTATTACCACTAATAATAACTGCTTTTCAGCTTGATTATTTGGGTTTAACTGAGCATTTTTAAAATAAGCTCACCAGATAACGTGCTGATAAAAGGGTCATCTTTACGCTTATTGACAGAGCAATCCTTTCTCTATGTGGTCATCCCTGTTAATTTGTATATAACCCTATGGATTTCAAGATGCATCGCGACGGCAAAGGAGCGAATCCCCGGGAGCATAGGTAACTATGTGACCGGGGTGAGTGAGTGCAGCCAACAAAGAGGCAACTTGAAAGATGACGGGTATAGCCGTTATTACAGATTAATCAAGAGAATAGAATGTGCTAACAAACCAGTCTGCTTTTAATTTCCGGGAATTAACACCGGATTTGATTATGGATGCATTGGTGCAGACCGGGCTGTATGTCGATTCCGGGCTGACAGAGTTAAACAGTTATGAGAACCGTGTTTATCAGTTTATAGATGAAGATCGTAAACGTTATGTTGTGAAGTTTTACCGGCCACTACGTTGGGATCAGCAGCAGATTCAGGAAGAGCATGATTTTGCTTTGGCGATACAACAAGCTGATTTACCTGTTGCGGCACCTTTGGTATTTAATAAGCAAACTTTACTGACTTTTAAAGATTTCTTTTTTGCTGTTTTTCCAAGCATTGGAGGGCGTCAGTATGAATCCGATAATCTCTTTCAATTAGAAGATGTAGGGCGTTTGCTAGGGAGAATTCATCAGATTGGCCGCCGGCAGAAATTCACTTCTCGCCCAACTATCGGGTTAAATGAGTATCTGCATCAACCACGACAGGATTTGGCTGCATGTGAATTGGTTCCTGCGGGGCAGAGAAGGCAATTTTTGGCGGTATTGGATGATTTGATAAATGTCGTAGTATCAAATTGGCGCGATGATTGGCAAATATTGAGGCTTCATGGTGACTGCCATCCGGGTAATATCTTGTGGCGTGACGAAGCTTGGTTTGTTGACCTTGATGATGCGCGTAACGGCCCAGCAATTCAGGATTTATGGATGTTGCTTCATGGCTCTCGTCAGGAACAGCTATTGCAGTTAGATACACTGTTGGAAGCCTATAGTGAATTTGCAGATTTTGATCCGAAGGAATTGCCATTGATAGAACCATTGCGTGCTATGCGGATGATCTATTATTTGGCATGGGTTACCCGACGTTGGCAGGATCCTGCTTTCCCCAAAGCATTTCCTTGGATGACAGATACCGATTTTTGGTTAAAACAGACGTCACTTTTTTCTGAGCAGATTAAGTTGCTACAGGGCTCACCTTTGCAGCTTAACCCGATGTATTAATGTTTATCATGGAGATAGTTATGAAGAAGTTGTGGTTAGCTTTAGTCGGAATGGTGATGGCATTTAGCGCATCTGCCGCCAATTTTACCGAAGGAAAACAGTATGTTGAATTGAAATCTCCGGTGGCGGATCAACCACCGGTGCTAGAATTCTTCTCTTTCTATTGCCCCCATTGTTATCAGTTTGAAGAGATTTTTAAAGTTCCTCAGACGGTGAAGCAGCATTTACCGGAAGGGACAAAACTTGTTCGTTATCATGTGGATTTTTTAGGGCCACTGGGTAAAGAATTGACTACTGCTTGGGCTGCGGCAATGGCAATGGGTGTTGAAGACAAAGTGACCCCGGTACTGTTTGAGGGTATTCAGAAAACACTGGCTATTAAGACTCCGAATGATATTCGCAATGTTTTTATCAAAGCCGGGGTGACGGCTGAGGATTATGATGCTGCCATGAGTAGTTTTGTGGTGAAATCCTTAGTTGTTAAGCAGCAAAAAGCCGCTCAAGATTTGCAACTGCGAGGTGTACCGGCAATGTTTGTTAACGGCAAGTATATGGTGAAAAATGACGGCATTGATGCCACTTCTGCTGATAACTATGCGAAATCCTATTCAGACGTTGTTAACTTCTTGTTAAACCAGAAGTAATACTTTGACATCTAAGAGGGTATCTCCTCCACCTTCGCACTTCGTGACTCGGGAGGGGGGATTCCCCTTAGTGGGCGACAGTCTGATTGCTCAGGTGCCAATTTTCTGCTTTTGCCAGTTTTCGTCACAAAATACAGGCGGAAAATATTCAGTGAAGTGATTTGGAGTTACTCATTAGGTAACATTCGGCTAATGATAGCTTGGAATGTATTCCCCTCCCTATTATCAATCAATTCAATATCTGGGTATGCTTTGATTGCACGTTTAATACCACTTCCCAAGCCTCTGTATGGCAATACCTTAGAAGCAAATGAAGCCAAGATTGGGTTGCGAATATTTGAGTTCCCCATCTTGATGTTCTCAATGGTTAAATTATTGGGTAAATGGCCGGGGCTAATAATTTCAATTCGATCTGCAAAAACCAGCACTTTAACGGGGGCTGACACAAAGTAATCGCGATGAATAAGCGCATTGGAAATCAGTTCTTCTAAAACAATCCTCGGGATTTCAGGCTCGCCAAGTGAGTTAAAGCTTTGCTTATTTTGAATATGTCGGATATTTGCCAATACAAACCCCAGCACCTTTTGGAACACATCCGACAGCTTGCCATTGATATCTTGACTATCAATATAGTGCTCATCTTCAATATCCACGCCGGGGAAGGCAACAGCCTTTACGATAAAAACAGGAAGGCGAATCTGAGGCCGCGATGCAAACAACAAAGTACCACAAATATTCAACTGACCATTTTTAGCCAAATTCATATTCTCTAAAAGCTGAGAGCGAGATACACCTTGTTCCTCAACCCTCTCGCCGTATTCCCCCTCAAAAAAAGAATCAAAGAACTCTTGATCGATGTCGGCTACTGACGTACCACTTACCGGTGTCTCATCTGCATGAATCAGTGCCGCCTCCTGAAACATTCGCTGCAACTCTTCGCGAGCGGTCACCCTTCGCTTATCAGAACCATTTTTCACCCAAACATAGCCCTGAGTATCCATATAAGGTTTACTGATGCCTTGCTCTATATGTACTGCAATGACCAAGCCATCGGGGAGTTGAATGTTTTCCGTAACAGGATTTATTGGGGGGCGAACATTATTTGTAGCAGCATTCGCTATGACTTGATTAATTCGACCGATATCTTCTCTCGTCAATCCAGATCGAGACCCATCGCCATTGTTAACACCAATGAGAATTAAGCCTCCAGTACCATTGGAAAACGCTACCATTTCGGCACCCAACGAAGATGCATTGTTGACGTCTGCTTTAAATTGATGACGGCTATCTTCATCACGTGCAATTATTGCTAAGAGCTCTTGGGTTTCCATGCTTCATATACCTGTTTACGTTTCTCGAAGGCTTCTGCACCGCCTTCCATAATACCGACTATACGCTGCTGAACATCCGCGCAGTCAATGCTGCCACTGACAATATCAATATGATCATCCTGATATTCACAGGCGATGACCTGCTCAGCATCGCCTAACACTGGAATGTTGGCGTTATGAGTGGCAAAGACGAACTGCGTTTTTGGCTTTAACTCACGAATGAGCTTGATAACATCGTCATAGATAGTCTGGTTATCCAAGTCGTCTTCTGGCTGATCGATGATCACAACATCATTTTCTTGTTGGCTTAGAACAAACAGTATTAATGCAGATGCGCGCTGCCCTAATGAATGATGAGCCAGAGCCTTACCATGGTATTCAATGGTGAAAATATTTGGCACCTGCCAAGTCAGCAAAGCGTCTAGATTATCTTCAAAATACTGCCAGAAGGTATCGAATGAACCACCAACCAGCAATTTCAACTTATCCTTTTCTCTCCATGCCGCACCAAAATCGCTGAACTCGTCCACCACTGTTTGCAATGTAGCTTCTCGAATACGGCTACCGCGGTACAAATCTTGAATATGCTTGAGCATGGCCGCTTTGTTATCTTTAAATTTCGGCACAATTTTTAACGGCGAATCCACTCGATTGATTTTATTCAGCACTTGCTCAATAGCGCAGTATTCTTCAAACCAAAGGCTATTCAGTTGAACCAATTCCCGTTCAACTCCTTGATTCAATTCCGCATATTGCTGCTCACTCTTGGCCAATACAGCCAGCATTTGCTCAGCCTGATCGAGCAGACTTTTAAGCTGCTTAAACTCTTGCGGACTGATTGCTTGTGCACCCGCTTGTTGAAATTTACTGGCTAACTTGCGCTCGATTTCTGCAAATTCTTCTTTCAGCGCTTGTTTTTGTTGTTGAAAGCTCGCCAACTTTTGCTGCAATTGCTGAACTGTCGCTTGGTCACTTCCAGCCACTTGCTTAATTTCATCAAAGCCAGTGAGCAACTGTTGATAGACCGCAAAAAAGTCATCAAAAAAAGGCTGATTCTGTGCTGACTTATACAGAATTTGGTTTTTCAGTTCATCTTCAAAACTGGCAATAAAGCTGTTTAGCTCAGTCAGATAATGCTGTGCCCCTTGGATCACCTGCTGCGCTTTGCGCTCATCCCGATCAAAATCAATCTGCTTTTGCAGTTTGGCTTCTACGCCGTGTTGTTGGTAAAACCTTAACTTAAATTCGACATCCTGCTTTTTTTGCAGCCACTCTTGTTTCTGCAAGGCATCACGGGTTAAACGTTTAATTTGATCAATAGCATCCACTACGCGCTGACGGCCTTGCTCTATCTTTTGGCGAACAGGAATTAAAGCTTCCCCAACCAGCTTTTCAATGAGGTCTTTTTCAAACCCAGCGCCAGTGCTCGACAGGTCTTTTTGACCAAAGTAAATGGGTTGATGTAGGACGGTTTCTCGAATCGACACACCCGGCTGTAATTGCCCGTTAACATATACATCAGGACGTTCACCTAATATACGACGTATTTGGTAAAGCTGGCCTCGCCGGTCAATCGCGTCGATAGTGATCTTTCCGCCACTGCATAGCAGATGCTTTACTAAACCTTCTTTGTATTCAACATCAGAGGACTTATCGCCAAACGGGATATTCAGGGCATAGCGAATGCCTTCCAATACGGAAGATTTGCCACTGCCACGAATACCAATCAGAGTATTCAGTTCCGGTGATAGACAGATTTCAGTGCCACCCAAGGTGCCCACACCTTCAAAACTGATTTTACGAATAAACGAATGGCGATAGATAGGTGGCTCAGCTTGTACACGGGATCTCTTATCCCGCAAGGCAAATTTTACAGCCTCAAAGCTGAACGCGCCGAGTTTGAGATAACTGCTTTCCTTTCTGGCCGACATATCGGCAAGGTTCTTGGCGTCGCAACCTTCCACTTCGGCAGGATATAAGTCACCCAGTGCTTGCTGGATCTTAGAGCGCTCATCTCGGGTGCGAACCTTTTGGAATGCCAAAGCTCTGCATCGAACAGAAGCATTGTCGAAAAGTTCTTTTATCCGGCCTGGCGTTAAACTACCCCATAAACCGTTGGGTGCTTCCACATGAGCAAAAACTAAAAAGTAGTCTTTGTGATAACCATCCAAAGTTTTAATGGTTTCGAGAATATCGTGATTCGAACACTCATTTTCCTGCTTAAAATTAGCTTGCTTGGCAAAGGTCACATTGAGAAAGTCCTGGATATAATTTTTTTGCTCCTTGTTACTTATCCACTCATCGGAAAACACCACTAGGGTATGTACACCCGCTTTCCCATCTTTTACCGAGAGTTCAATACCGGGCAGTAAACCAATGCCGGATTTTTGGGCCTTTTTGCGCAGACTCTTAAATTCAGGCATATCGAATTTGTTATGGTTGGTAATCACACCAAGGCCAATACCGGCATCTTTTAGCGAATGTACGTATTGATTTACGTAGTCGTTATCTGCACCCGTGTATTTGAACTCTTTATCCGCACAGGTATGGAGGTGAAAATCCGTCTTGAGCCACCGGCTGCCATATTCAAAAGTATCGTCACCCATTAATACCCCCTTCCAAAAATATTTTGTTAAAGAAGATTCGTGTCAAGACCAGCAGCTTTAAGATGAGGGGTCAAATTACGCATTTTACTAAACTCCGCGCCGAAGCTTGGGTGAAGACTTACACCTTCACAAAGCTCCCTCGCTGTAATGTGTTTTAATTCGTCGGCATGCTTGAGCATTTGCAAATGTAACTCAACCGTAAACTGGTTTCTTGGCGCTTTGTCAAAAGCAAGCTTTATGCGTCTGTAAATCTCGTTTTCATTCATATTTAACACTACTAATGTGCTTATATAAAGGACATAAAAAAGCAAGAATTGACATTGAAATCGAATAACTTCTGGTAAGACAAAAGTAAGTTACATCACAAACGGCCTACCCACCAACTATTACACAAATGAGCATAGAAACTGAAATCATAAGATACCGTCTTTCCAACCTCAGGTTGAGTTATCAAAACCAGGCCGATTGTAGTGGAATGATCATTCCGGGCGTCAGCAGAAACGAAAACGAGAAAGCACACTGGCCATTCTGGCGGGCTTATCACTGTTGCTAAACACATTACAACTATCGGCGGGAATACCCCTTCTCTTGGAGGAAAAGATGACACTGAAATAGAATGACATAAGCATGTGCCGGAGTGAGAACCTTTGGCACAATGCGTGTCAGAAAGACTTTTTTGTAAGACAAACTCGGGTTATATCCACAACTCTGTGATCTATAAGGAAATATGACAGTTTAATGACTAAGATTATAAGTCATTGATTTTTTACCTGAGGTTGATAAGTTTTTTTTATCAACTATCGATACCTAAATAAAACTTGTAATATCTATGCACAAAGTTATCCACAGAATTTATAGCAGGATGTGAATATCTGAATCGGGTTTCAGTAAAGAAAATTCACATAAAATTCGTTTCCTACTTCTTGCTGTGGCATCCTATTTCCTTATACACCCGTAACAGATACAGATAATAAAGAATATTTATGGCTCAGATAGCAGACAATCCCCTGATTTTGGTTGATGGCTCCTCATACCTTTATCGTGCTTATCATGCTTTCCCTCCGCTGACAAATAGCGCAGGAGAGCCGACCGGAGCAATGTATGGTGTATTGAATATGCTACGCAGCTTGATAATGCAGTACAAACCAAGCCATGTCGCGGTGATATTTGATGCTAAAGGCAAAACTTTTCGTGATGAGTTGTTCGCTGAGTATAAGTCTCATCGTCCTCCTATGCCGGATGATCTGCGTACTCAAATAGAACCGCTACATCAGATGGTCGAAGCTATGGGATTACCATTGCTGGTGGTGCCAGGAGTAGAAGCTGATGATGTTATCGGGACTTTGGCGTTACAGGCAGAAAAAGAGGGGCGTGCAGTACTTATCAGCACTGGCGATAAAGATATGGCGCAACTGGTCACTCCAAATATCACGCTTATCAATACCATGAATAACACCATTTTGGGGCCGGAAGACGTCGTTGAAAAGTATGGTGTGCCGCCAGATCTGATTATCGATTTTCTGGCATTGATGGGAGACTCTTCTGACAATATTCCTGGCGTACCTGGGGTGGGAGAAAAAACCGCACTGGGATTACTGCAAGGGATTGGTGGCATGGATGATATCTTTGCCAATTTGGATAAAATTGCCGGGCTCAGTTTCCGTGGGGCGAAAACGCTGGCGGATAAGATGGTGCAGCATAAAGATGTCGCTTATCTCTCCTATAAACTGGCAACTATCAAAACAGATGTTGAGTTGGATAAAACCTGTGTTGCTTTGTCAGTCAAAGAGCCTGATACGGAGAAACTGCATCAGTTGTTTTCTCGTTATGAGTTCAAACGCTGGTTAAGTGATGTGGCAAACGGCGATTGGCTGGCAGAGAAAGGCAAAAAACCGGTATCCACTGGTAATGATGAATCATCTCCGACGGAAGATAAATCTGTTGCGGCCACACTCTCTTCTGATAATTATCAGACTATTCTTGATCAGCAAAGCTTTGATGAGTGGATTGAGAAGTTGAAAAAAGCGCCTGTTTTTGCTTTTGATACTGAAACTGACAGCCTTGATACTTTGACTGCTAATCTGGTGGGGGTGTCATTTGCAATTTCTGCCGGCGATGCGGCTTATCTACCGCTAGGCCATGACTATCTGGGGGCGCCTGAACAACTTGACAGAGAAGTTGTGTTGGCTGCATTAAAACCGCTACTTGAAGATAGTAGCCTGCTGAAAATTGGTCAGAATATTAAGTTTGATCGTGGTGTGTTGGCGCGTTACGGCATTGAACTGCAAGGCATTGCTTACGATACCATGCTGGAATCTTACATACTTAATAGTGTTGCAGGTATGGGTCGGCATGATATGGATAGTTTGGCTGAACGTCATCTGAATCATAAGACCACGACTTTTGAAGAGATTGCTGGTAAAGGTAAAAATCAGCTCACTTTTAATCAGGTCCCGGTAGAGCAGGCCGCAATGTACGCCGCAGAAGATGCAGATGTCACTTTATTGCTGCATCAGGTTATGTGGCCGCAATTGGAGAAAGCGCCGACGCTAGAAAAGGTATTTCTGAATACAGAAATGCCATTGGTCATGGTGCTTTCCCGTATGGAACGTACAGGTGTGCTAATTGATGCAAATATTTTGGCTGAGCATTCAAAAGAGATCACCGTCCGTCTGGATGAGTTGGAAAAAGAAGCACATGAATTGGCAGGTGAGGTTTTCAATCTGGCTTCGCCAAAACAGTTACAGACGATATTGTTTGAAAAATTGCAATTGCCGGTGGTAAAGAAAACGCCAAATGGTGCGCCATCCACTAATGAAGAAGTATTGGAAGAGTTGGCAGATACCCATGCATTGCCGAAAGTGATCTTAGAGCATCGTGGGTTGGCAAAATTGAAATCTACTTACACCGATAAATTACCACAGATGGTCCATCCGCTGACCAAACGGGTGCATACTTCTTACCACCAAGCGGTAACGGCAACTGGGCGTCTTTCTTCACGTGATCCTAATTTGCAAAATATTCCTGTCCGTAATGAAGAGGGCCGTCGCATTCGTCAGGCATTTGTGGCACCTGAAAGTTACCGGATTATGGCCGCTGACTATTCTCAGATTGAGTTGCGGATAATGGCCCATTTATCTCAAGATCAAGGGTTGTTGAAAGCTTTTGCTGAGGGGCAAGACATTCACCGGGCAACGGCGGCGGAAGTCTTTGGTTTGCCACTGGAACAGGTAACCAGTGAGCAGCGCCGTAGTGCTAAGGCGATTAACTTTGGTTTGATCTATGGCATGAGTGCATTTGGTCTTTCCCGTCAGTTAGGTATTCCTCGCGGTGAAGCGCAACGCTATATGGATCTCTATTTTGAGCGCTATCCGGGGGTATTGGCGTATATGGAGCGTACTCGTAAACAAGCGGAAGAGCAGGGTTACGTTGAAACGCTGGATGGCCGTCGTCTTTATCTGTCAGATATCAAATCTCGCAATGCCATGCGCCGTAAGGCAGCAGAGCGTGAAGCTATTAATGCGCCAATGCAGGGAACTGCGGCGGATATCATCAAAAAAGCGATGATTGCGGTAGATGACTGGATTATCAATGAAGAACCGAAAGTTCGTATGATTATGCAGGTTCACGATGAGCTGGTATTCGAAGTCCATGAGTCACAACTTGAATATGCAGAACAGAAAATTCGTGAATTGATGGAGAAGAGTATGGTGCTTGATGTTCCACTGAAAGTAGATGTAGGTATCGGTGACAATTGGGATCAGGCGCACTAATATGCCAGTTTGATAAGTGATAGGCTGAGCTAATACAGTTAAGAATATCAGCAACTGCGTTGGGACATTGGTTCTTCCTGATGCCAACGCAGTATGTTAAGTTTTTCCTCTCTTTGACGATCTAACATGTTAAGTGATTATAAGCCATGTGCAATAATGCATTAGTCATATTCACCATGCGCTACAAAATCTCCGCCTCCCCAGCCGACTCTCTTGCCGTTTGCTCGCAAGGCTGAAAAAATAGACGTTTTCTTCCCATTCTAATGGAGAGTTATTATTGTGATTTGTACCTGATGAAGCACTATCTTAGATCCAGATCGCATAAATATGTAATTAAACTACATTTAATGTTGTCAAAATGAGCAAAATTCTGGGCTGAATCGAGATAATTTCTGAAAATAAATTACAAAAAGGCTTTTTCTAATAAATAAAATAGGGTAGAGTTATTGGCGTAGGGTACAGAGGTAAGATGTTCTATCTTTCAGACCTTTTACTTCACGTAATCGGATTTAGCTGAATATTAGCTGCCCCAGTCAATTTCGACTGGGGCATTTTTTTCATCTGCATTTAATTGGTGGGAATGAAAAAGACTGTATTAACTATGGTTTTCAACTAACTATGGTTTTCAACTTGAACGGCTTTCTGGCTGAACCATATATCCAGCTTCTGTTGTAGTTTATCGATACCGATTTTTTTCGGGGCTGAGAAATATTCCACTTGAATATCCCCATTCAGCGCGAGTAAGGTGTCACGAACCTTATTCAGTTGACTTTTACGGGCGCCAGATGCCAGTTTGTCGGCTTTAGTCAATAACACCATAACCGGTACTTGCATTGCGACTGCCCATTGGATCATCTGCTGATCAAGATCTTTCAATGGGTGACGGATATCCATCAGTACGACCAGCCCGATCAGGCATTCACGTTTTTGCAGATATTCACCCAATGCTTTTTGCCATTTGCGTTTCATCTCTTCTGGTACTTCGGCATAGCCATAACCCGGTAAGTCAACCAGGCTAATACCTTCTTCTACTTCGAATAAATTGATGAGTTGAGTTCGGCCAGGCGTTTTACTGGTACGGGCGAGGCTTTTCTGTTTCGTCAGAGCATTCAGAGCGCTAGATTTACCTGCATTTGAGCGACCGGCAAACGCGACTTCAATGCCCATATCTTGAGGCAGATGGCGAATATCAGGTGCGCTCGTGATAAAACGGGTCATATGATAGTTGTGGTTTTTGATGGTCAAAATGATTATCTCCCTGAGAAATGCGCCGAATATATGGCAAAGAAGATTATACCGATAGCCACTGTTGGTTGACAGGATTAAAAATAATGACATATTTCTGATGGGTTGAACCAAGCTTGCTATTTTGTTACTGATGACGCTCGGTTTATGAAATAAAATCTAACCTGTTATTGAAAAGATACATTTTTCTTCAAAGTACCTATCGATTGATAGCGTAAATGTAGGTAAATATTAAGCACGATGTTGAAGAGATTATTAGAATTGATTCAGTTTGTGTTGTTGACCTTAATAATATAGGAACCCAGAATGTTTAAACGTATTTTAGTAGCACTTGTAACTGCATGCTCTCTGAGCGCAATGGCGCCTCTGGCTTTGGCGGTGGGAGAAATCCACGTGAAGCTGACAACAACGGAGGGTAATATTGAACTGGAATTAAATAATCAGAAAGCTCCAATTACAACGAAAAACTTTATTGAATACGTCAATGAGGGTTATTACAACAATACAATCTTCCATCGGGTAATCCCTGGATTTATGGTGCAAGGTGGTGGTTTTACCAAAGATTTGCAGCAAAAAGCGACTAAAGCTGCTATTAAAAATGAGGCAGATAATGGACTGCGTAATTTACGCGGAACTATCTCTATGGCACGTACCGCTGATAAAGACAGCGCCACCAGCCAATTTTTTATTAATGTAGCGGATAATGCTTTCCTTGATCATGGTCAGCGTGACTTTGGTTATGCAGTATTTGGTAAGGTTGTAAAAGGCATGGATGTTGTGGATAAAATTTCTCAAGTCAAAACGGAAAACGTTGGTCCATATCAGAATGTACCGGTTAAACCTGTTGTTATTCTGTCGGCGGAGATTATTCCTTAATTTTTTCCTCTCACTTTGGCTGTGGCAGTTTCTGGTCTTCCGGTTAACTCTCATCAGATTAACAAACTGGCCTGCATTAAATGAAGGCCAGTTTCGCCATTATTCATATATCTTTTGGGTAAATTCTTTATTTACTTCGGTTCGTGGATAATATCTGTCTTTGTAACATTTTTTCTCTTTACTCTCACAGTGTACCCCATTACTTAAAGTGTAAGATGAAAAATCAATATATTGCCCATCACCAAACTCTTTTTTCAGGCGTCCTGCGGCTCTTTTCCCTAAATACCTTTCGGTTAATTTTAGCGATAGCCCTTGTTGATCAGCGCAATATTTTCCTTTTTTATCACAAACCACCCCTTTTTCCGGGAAGAAAATGTTAGCAGTTTTAGTAACAGCCAGCGTGGAGAAGGACAGTGAAAAAAGAGATGCTATAATCAGTTTTGTCTTCATAACAATTACCTTTACTTATTGAATATCAAAATAGAGCATATGTTTTGTAGGGTATGAGAGATAAGTTGATTAAGGAAAAAACAGCCATTGATTTTGTTGTACTATGCTACAAATATTGATGTGCTATGATAGCCGCCCCGTTGTCGCGAGGCCGTTTTACCTGGAGCCAGTTGTGCAGGATAAACAAATTGCAGGAGTGGCAGGGCAACAAATACAGCGATAAAAATGAGTAGGATAGACTCCTATGTTACTAATAATAGATAACTATGATTCTTTTACATATAACTTATATCAATATTTTTGTGAATTGGGTATGGATGTTTTAGTTAAGCGTAATGATGAACTGCAACTTGAAGATATTGAGAGATTGATGCCCACTCATCTGGTGATTTCCCCAGGCCCTTGTACCCCAAATGAAGCTGGCATTTCTCTGGCTGCGATTTCTCATTTTTCGGATAAGTTGCCGATTCTTGGTGTTTGTCTTGGACATCAGGCAATTGGGCAGGCGTTTGGTGCCAGCGTGGTAAAAGCCAGGGAAGTGATGCACGGGAAAACTTCTGCTATTCACCATAATCAGCAAGGTGTGTTCAAAGGGCTTAACCGGCCATTAACCGCGACTCGTTACCATTCATTGGTCATTGCCGCAGAGACATTACCAGCCTCATTTGAAGTCACCGCATGGAGCCAGCATAACGGCAATGTCGATGAAATTATGGGCATTCGTCATCGCACTCTACCGCTGGAAGGGGTGCAGTTCCACCCTGAAAGTATTCTCAGTGAGCAAGGTCACCAGTTGCTGAGCAACTTTCTGAGATATTAACCAGATACCGATAATTTCTTCATTTATCCATCTTTTTCATTTGCCCATCTTTGATTTTTTATGCATATTTAGTGATTATAATTTCACTTTTGAATGGCGTATATAGAAAACGGGTGGGAAAATGAAGGAGCATACCGCAGTAGATAGAAACGCATACGATCAAGTTATGTTGCCAATTTATTCACCAGCGCAGTTTATTCCGGTGAGAGGGCAGGGTAGTCGTGTATGGGATCAGCAAGGGAAAGAGTATATTGATTTTGCGGGAGGGATTGCTGTTGTGGCTTTGGGCCATTGTCATCCTGCGTTAGTGGATGTTTTGAAGCAGCAAGGGGAGAAACTTTGGCATATCAGTAACATTTTTACCAATGAACCGGCTTTGATTCTGGCGCAGAAACTAATTGATGCGACTTTTGCTGAGCGGGTATTTTTTGCCAACTCAGGAGCAGAAGCGAATGAAGCGGCATTTAAACTGGCTCGCCACTATGCTATTACGCGTCACAGTCCCTATAAAACCAAAATTATCGCATTTCATCAGGGTTTTCATGGTCGCACCTTATTTACTGTTTCCGTGGGTGGTCAGCCAAAATATGCTGATGGTTTTGGGCCAAAACCCGCGGATATTATTCATGTGCCTTTTAATGATTTAGATGCAGTGAAGGCCGTCGTAGATGACCATACTTGTGCTGTTGTATTGGAGCCTGTACAGGGAGAAGGGGGAGTCACGCCGGCAGCACCGGCATTTATTCGTGGGTTGCGTGAGCTTTGCGATAAACATCAGGTGCTGTTGGTGTTTGATGAAGTGCAAAGTGGGATGGGACGTACCGGTAAGCTATTTTCTTATATGTATTATGATGTTACGCCGGACATCATTACCACAGCAAAAGCATTGGGAAATGGCTTCCCTATTAGCGCTATGCTGACGACAGAGAATATTGCTTCAGCGATGACGCCGGGAGCTCACGGTACAACTTACGGCGGTAATCCGTTGGCTTGTGCAGTTGCAAATGCGGCTTTTGATATTATTAATACACCAACAGTTCTGGAAGGAGTTGAAAAACGCCATAATTTGATGGTGAATTTTCTGAATGATATCAATCAGAAACATGCGATATTTGGTGAAATCCGAGGAAAGGGTTTGCTGATTGGTGCGGAACTCAAAGCACCGTATCAGGGAAAAGCCAAAGATATTCTACAACTGGCGGCTGAAAATGGCTTAATGTTGTTGAGTGCGGGGGGTGATGTACTGCGTTTCACGCCTTCGTTGATTATTAGTGAGGAAGAGATTGCTCAAGGAATGGCGCGGTTAGAGCAGGCAATTAACCCGTTGGTGTAATTAAATACAAGAGAAATCAGCGCAGGATTATGCGCTGATTAATCAGGCATCAACGTGTACCGTAAACAACAATAGTTTTACCGTGTGCAGAGATCAAGTTTTGATCTTCTAGCATTTTCAGAATGCGACCAACCGTTTCGCGGGAACAGCCAACAATCTGACCAATTTCCTGACGCGTTATTTTGATTTGCATTCCATCCGGGTGGGTCATTGCATCTGGTTGTTTCGCCAGATTCAATAAAGTTTGGGCAATCCGGCCGGTAACATCCAGGAAAGCCAGATTACCGACTTTCTCAGAAGTTGTTTGCAAACGGTTTGCCATTTGGGCAGATAAACGCATCAAAATATCCGGGTTTACCTGAATCAGTTGACGGAATTTTTTATAGGAGATTTCAGCTACTTCACAGGCGCTTTTGGCCCGTACCCAGGCTGTACGCTCTTGCCCCTCTTCAAATAATCCAAGTTCACCAATGAAATCCCCCTGATTTAAATAGGAGAGGATCATCTCTTTGCCTTCTTCATCTTTAATCAAAACCGCAACAGAGCCTTTTACGATGTAGTAAAGCGTCTCTGCTTTTTCGCCTTGATGAATAAGCGTACTTTTAGATGGATATTTATGAATATGGCAGTGTGACAAAAACCATTCAAGAGTGGGGTCTGTTTGTGGTTTGCCGAGAACCATTCGTTTCATCCTCTGTTGTTATCGCTGCCTAAATAACACGAGAATCTAAAAGTTTCTCGTTAGGCTGGCTTATAAAGACACTAGCTTAACATATTAGTTTGTTGAAAAACCGACAGGTAAGGGTTTTATATAGGTTATCTGAAATTTGAACACTAGGGTATTGATCTTAACCTATATATACCTGGCGCACTTCTGTTTTTAACACAGGAAAAGGCTTCTGTCTTGTCTTGTATTGTTTCAGCATAATAAACCGCTCATTAGATTGCTAGCTTAATACTGAAAGAGTAGGCTTGGATGCAAAGAACGACTTAAGAGGTATTTATGCAAGCGCGGGTAAAATGGGTTGAAGGATTGTCTCTTTTGGGGGAGTCATCTTCCGGTCATCAGATCATGATGGATGGTAATGCCGGCGATAAGGCACCGAGTCCAATGGAAATGGTATTAATAGCAGCCGGTGGTTGCAGTACGGTTGATGTCGTTTCTATTTTGCAGAAAGGCAGATATGACATCAGAGATTGTGAAGTAAAATTAACTTCCCGCCGTCGTGAAGAAGCGCCACGCTTGTTCACCCATATTAATCTGCATTTTATTGTTACGGGTAAGGATTTAATAGATAAAGCGGTTGAACGTGCAGTCATGCTTTCCGCGGAAAAATATTGCTCTGTTTCGTTGATGTTGGGGAAATCAGTTGAAATTACCCACAGTTTTGAAATTAAAGAGATAGATTGAGAAATTATTTTTGATTAAAAAATAACAACAGGTAACTAATTATCTCAGTTACCTGTTTTTTTAACTGAATAATATAAGATGCAAATTTTAAGTGCCGGATTTGCTAAATTGACCTCAGGCGCTGATTAACAAATCTTTTCCCCTTCCAGTAATCGCTGTACCAATGGCGTCATAATTAATTCCATTGCTAATCCCATTTTTCCACCGGGGACCACGATGGTATTAATGCTTGAAACGAATGAGCCTTGTAACATTGCTAACAAGTATGGGAAATCAATTTGAGTCAGATCACGGAAGCGGATGACAATAAAACTTTCATCCAGTGATGGAATGGCTTTGGCTGAGAATGGATTGGATGTATCAACGGTAGGGACACGTTGGAAGTTGATATGTGTTCGCGAGAATTGTGGCGTAATGTAGTTAATATAATCATCCATAGAACGCACGACGGAATCCATCACAGCTTCCTGCGAGTGTCCTCGTTCTCCGGTATCGCGGACAAGTTTCTGTATCCATTCAAGGTTGACAATCGGCACGACGCCCACGAGCAGATCAACATGACTGGCAACATTATGTTGTGGTGTGACAACGCCACCGTGCAGACCTTCATAAAACAGTACATCAGTCTGCTTAGGTAAGGATTCCCACGGCGTAAAGGTACCGGGGAGCTGGTTGTAAGGGACGGCATCGTCATAGGTATGAAGATATTTCCGACGGCGGCCTTCACCGGTTTCACCATAATCGATCATGGTTTTTTCCAGCATGCCAAAATCATTGGCTTCTGGCCCAAAATAACTGATATGCCTGCCTTGCTCTTTGGCTTTACGGATTGCGGCATCCATTTCAGGGCGGGTGTAACGGTGGAAACTATCTCCTTCTATCTGGGCGGCACTGATGTTAAGTTGCTGGAAAATCTTACGGAAAGCTAAACTGGTTGTTGTTGTTCCGGCACCGCTGGAGCCGGTAATTGCAATAATCGGATGTTTGACAGACATTCAGTAAACTCCATAACGTTAAGAATGGAACATTTCTTTTGGCACAATATTGATGCTCTCATGCAGTTCAGACCACACCAGCATAACATCTCCCCGTTCCAACTGACGGCGAATGTCAGAGACCTTCTGCTCCAGCGATTTTTCATCTTCGCCATAATCAGTGCCTTCCCGCAAGATAAAACTCTCTATCAAATTTAGCAAAGTTTCTGGTTCCAGTTGTTGCCACGGAATAATCATTGTGGTTGCTCCAGATAAGTTGACAGCCAATTTGGGATGCGTTGTTCCAGCCACATTTGTGGTTTCTTCAACGAACCACTGACAAAGCCGACATGTCCACCATATTCTGTCATTTGATATTCAATATTTTTGGGTAACATTTTGAGATCAGGGATAACTTCCGGTGCCATAAAAGGATCGTCTTTAGCATGAATAATCAGCAGTGGCACAGTAATATCAGGCAGACGCGGCAGAGCACTGCACTGGCGGTAGTAGTCCGCTGCATTTTTAAAGCCGTGGATTTTTGCGGTTACAATTTCATCAAATTCTCGAATATGTTTCAATCTTTTTACCTGAGACAGATTAATGGGGAGTGAACCGGGGTAGCGTAACAATTTACGGGTGGCATTACGTTTCAGGCTATTAAGTAAATAGCGTTCATAAACCTGAGAAAATCCTTTTTCTATCCGCAGGGAACAGGCTGCCAGCATCAGAGGAGCAGAAACAATAACGGCAGCATTGATCTGAGCATCTGTTTTTTCTTCTGCCAGATAGCAGGCCAGCATATTACCGCCGATTGAATAACCTACGGCTGATGTGGGTGCATCACCGTAGGTCTGTTTTAACCAGCTTAGAAAATAACGGGCATCGCTTGTTTCGCCAGAATGATAGAGGCGTTTTTGGCGGTTTGGTTCACCACTGCATCCGCGGAAATGCATGACAACACCAAGCCAGCCTTTTTTCTGGCAGACATGAAGCAAACCGTGGGCATAAGGGCTGTGGAAACTGCCTTCCAGACCATGAAATAGGATCAAGCGTGGCTTGTGTGCTGCGATGGCG
Source organism: Photorhabdus sp. RM96S (assembly GCF_042879335.1). Classification (NCBI taxonomy): domain Bacteria; kingdom Pseudomonadati; phylum Pseudomonadota; class Gammaproteobacteria; order Enterobacterales; family Morganellaceae; genus Photorhabdus; species Photorhabdus sp. RM96S. The sequence goes on from NZ_JBHFKT010000016.1 coordinate 43,596, forward strand.
GGATCTTCACTCCACGCCAGATCAACAAAATCGTTATCCGGTAAACTAAGTCGTTGCCAATAGGGTTGCAGTTCAGGATACCGCCGCACCAGACGCGGGAGTAGTGTCTGCACATGCGGATTACTGGCTCCGGTGAGAGGACGAAAGATATCAGTCATAATAGTTTCGAGTTAAATTGATTAGTTATCTTGTATGGTGAATAACATACTGATATTTTCTATGGAAGGGAAATGCCATTATTCAGGATGAAAGGTAACTCTTCATGACAGCAAGCCTAATTTTTTCATTAACCGCTTTTTTATTTATTTCTTCCATTACACCGGGGCCAAACAACATGTTGCTGACGTCATCAGGCGCTAACTTCGGCTTTATCCGCTCTTTGGGATTGCTCTTTGGCGTTGTTCTGGGCATGCAGACGATTTTATATCTGTCTGCTTTCGGAATAGCGGCGTTGCTGTTGGTCTATCCTGCTATTCACACGGTTATGAAAATTGCAGGTAGCCTCTATTTGCTGTGGTTGGCATGGAAAACAGCAACAGCCAGTTACCGACGTCTGGATACCAAAGATAGTGCTGTTATTAAGCCAGTGCGGTGGTATCAAGGTTGGTTATTGCAGTTTTTGAATCCGAAAGCCTGGCTGATGGGGTTGGGTGCGGTTGGCAGCTACAGTATTGCTGGTGATCATTACCTCTATTCCATCGTCGTGATCAGTATCGTGGTGATGTTTATTAATGTCTTGTGCGGCATGGTGTGGGCGGGCTTTGGTTCATTGATTGGGACGTTACTCCGTAGTCGCAATGCTTGGTTTCTGTTCAATATTACGATGGGTATATTGACGGCAACCTGCGTGCCATTGATTTGGCTTGGGTAATTCATCCATAAATTGCATTTTGGTTATAAAGAATATTTATTCATTCTTTTTGGCTTTGGACATCGGCTTTAAGCGTCTCTATTTTTTTACTCCCGAAGATCAGGGTCAGCATAAAACCACTGATATAAGCCACCACCAGCCCGGTAGCATATACTGCCATTCCGACAAAAATACCGCTGTTCGAGGTCATCAGTGGCAGTGCTACCAATCCAGATGGACCAAAAACCGTATTCAACCCAACAGGTAATCCCAAATAGGCGACCAAACCGATAAAGAAACCGCCGGCGGCACCGCCCAAACAGGCGGTAATAAAGGGCTTGATTCTCGGCAATGTTACCCCATAAATCAAAGGTTCACCGATGCCGAGCAAGCCTGGAATAATCGCGCCTTTTATTTGCGTACGCAGCAGAGAGTCTTTTTTCGCTTTGACATACAGTGCCAACGCTGCACCAACCTGTCCGCCGCCCGCCATTGCAAGAATTGGGAACAGAGAATTAAAGCCTTGTGCCTCCATGAGTGCGAAATAGACGGGAACAAACCCTTGGTGAATACCAAACATAACAGCGAGTAAAAATAGCCCAGCCAATATCGCCGTGCCAAAAGGATTGCCGTTAAGGTGAAGGAATAACCATGACATGCCGCTAAACAGATAACTCCCCAGCGGCATGATAAAGATAAAAGCAATGGCTCCCATGATTAGCAGAGTAATAGCCGAAGTGAGGATCATATCGAGATTATCCGGGATAATCTTACGAACTTGCCGTTCTACCCATGCTCCCAAAATAGCGGCGATAAGAACGCCGATAATATTGCCGCGCGGATCGATGCTATAACCAAAGAAAGTAGCAATACCGGAATAAAAACCGCTGGTGGCATCCGGGTTATAACTGAGTACAAACAGTGAAGCGATAATGGCGCCGTTTATTCCCGAGCCGCCAAATGCTTTTTGTGCGTTATAACCGATCAGAATACTCAGAAAGCTGAACATGCCTTTACTGAAAACTTTCATATAGCCGATGATTTCAACCAAAATGGTATTAGGGTGTTCAACGCCTTGAATGGCTACCTGTTCAAGTAAAGTAGCAAAGCCGAGAAGCAGACCTACGGCAATAAAACCGGGGATCAATGGGGTAAAAATGGTAGCGAATTTGGTCAGGAATTTGTGTACTGCACTGACTTGTTTCTCTTTAAGTTGCTTTTTATTAGCAGAAGCAATATTGGTTAAATTAGTGTCGTTTGGTTTCGATTGTGCTGTATGGGTAGAAGAATTTAGCAATTCATTCATTATTTCAGCCGCTGCTTGGGCTTTTCCCGGCCCAAGCACAATCTGAAACTGATCGTCGCTTTCAATAATACCTAACACATTGGGGAGCTGTTTTAACGCCACTTTATCCACCTGCGTATTATCGCGTAGTGTTAGTCGCAGACGGGTCATACAGTTGCCACATTGCGCTACATTATTTGCATTGCCGATGGCTTTAAGGATCTGGGCAATGACTGTGTGGTTAATTTTAGCCATCTTCTTACTCCTTCTCAGCAGGGGAAGTCGTTACTGAACGGCTGAGATCGTCGGTCGAATAAAACCGTGATGTTTTTCCAGTAAAGCCTTTGCTTGTTGAGCATTGACGCCCGCCAGAATCATCACAATGGCGGTTTTACAATGCCCATTACATTCAGTTAATGCCTGCTCAGCTTGTTCACGATTACATTCGGTGGCGGCGATAACGATATTTTTCTGCCTTTCAACCAGCTTGGCATTCGTCGCTTCTACGTCCACCATCAGGTTGCCGTAAACTTTACCTGTACGGATCATGGCGCCGGTGGTCAACATATTCAGAATTAGCTTTTGTGCTGTACCGGCTTTCATACGTGATGAACCTGTGACAATTTCCGGCCCAACTATCGGTGTAATGGCGATATCGGCTGCTTGTGTCATCGGGCTTTCCGGGTTGCAACTAATGCAGACAACGGTGGCACCAACGGATTTCGCATACGCCATTGCACCCAAGACATAAGGTGTGCGGCCACTGGCGGCAATGCCAACCAGTACATCTTTTGCATTAAAGTTTAGCGCTTGAAGATCATTTGCGCCTAGTTGTTGGTTATCTTCTGCATTCTCAACCGCATGTAGAATGGCTTGATGCCCACCGGCGATTAATCCAACCACTTGTTCCGGTTTGGTGCCATAAGTGGGCGGACACTCACTGGCATCCAAAATCCCTAATCGGCCCGATGTACCGGCACCGATATAAATTAAACGACCTCCCTGACGAAATGCTTCGACAATTTTGTCTACCGTTTCAGCGATTTTCGGCAAAGTTTGCTCTACAGCCAGTGCGACTTTTTTATCTTCGTCATTAATTAGTTTTAACATTTCAAGGGTTGGCAGAGTATCAATGTTGGCACTGGCTGGATTGCGACTTTCGGTAACTATATTGTTGAGATTGATTTTCATATTGTTTTTTTGATGGAATATTCTGGAATCGATGATAAAAAATCATTTATTCTTAAAATGTGATTACTATCACGGTGTTAATTATTTAAAATGTGTTGAGGATTAGGAATCTTTTATCTTCATAATAGTGATTCAATCAGTTAAAGTCGGCTTATTAGTATATGAGTAAGCAGAGCTAAGTATATACCCGTCATCTTTCAAGCTGCCTCTTTGTTGGCTGCACTTGCTCACCCCGGTCACATAGTTATCTATGCTCCCGGGGATTCGTTCCCTTGCCGTCGCGATGCAACTTGAAATCCATAGGGTATATATGCTTAGCTCGTCTTATTTTTAATAAATTCTATCATCCCATATGCTATAGGCAGATGTACCGGCAGTTATGTGATTCCAGGATATGGATCTATATTTGAGAAAGACTTTTTCGTACGGCATCATTTCATGATCGTTTATTGAATGCGGGTAGACGCAAGAAATGTCAACAACACTCGCTTCTGTTAATTTGACTTCATAGAAAAGCTCTAATTGTCCAGCCATATTTGTTCTGTAAAAGAAGAAAATCGCATTCAGTAGTTCGTTTGAAGATATAGCGGCTGCTAATAGCGGGGATGATTTATCTATTGGCTTGATAAATTGTATAGGGTGATGATCGACATTTTTTTCGCGAGTTATCGTGTGATTCAAATTCAATACCTGTATTTGATCTTCGTGCCCCTGTTGGTATCGGTTTCCTATGGAGTCTAGCGTTGAACAACCGGCAGAAATTAAACCTTGTTTCTTACCATCTAAAGATAAATAAATTATATGTGACATAAGTAATTACCATACAAACTCTTTAATTGAATTACCTAAGACTGTATGTCTAGGCGATGAAAGTACGACCTTAACACCAAAATAGAAAGAGATTAATAGTTCAATATTGAATTTCTTTCTTGAAGGATAGAAACATAAATAATATAGAAAATGGAGTTTGAAATTCTTTGCTCAATAATGTATTTATTACTTTCACCTTAAACATCAGGCGTTATTTTGTATTATTATACAGTAACTTAACTATAGGCGTTCTGCATTTGTTTAACATTTTGCTATTATGTAGTCGACATGACTATTTTTTATGTAATATAGTGCTATCTTCGAATTCTTAATTGTTAATGGGGTTAGCCATATGAACGATAGAGATAGGCAAGAGTTATTACAACAGCTCACTGACGTATTAGTGAATAGCCCGTTAATTCCAGAAGAAAAATTGGCAATGATGATGATGCAGTGTTTTGAGCTATTGTTGTCAACTCAAGCCTGTGCGATCGACATGAAGATTTCAGATGGTCGTGTTCTTTCACTCAAATTGGAAACTCCAGCGGTTAAACACTAATGTGATAATTTTTGGTTTTAAGAAATGTGAAAAGGGTTTCACGATGACATATAAAAAATACAACCCCTCGCTGGAGGGCTATATGGGAGATTTCCTGAGAGGTCATGTTGGGGCTAACCAATTAAAACCTCAGCATGAATTCTTTGATGCCATTGGTCTCGAAAAGCAGTTAAGAGAGAATACAACCTATATTGCGCTGCTATCGTTAGATGAAGCGAAAGGTGTGCTGGAAGATATTGATTCGCCAAAACCCAAAAGTCCATTTATAAAGAAAATATTTGAGATTACCGATCCCATATCACCCTATGCAGGTAACATACATGATTCTTTTGATCTTTTTAATGTTATAGGAGAGTTTAAAAAATTAGGAATTAAAGCGACAGAATATATGGGTAAAGATGGAAACAGATATATTAAAATATCAGGTTATGCGGGGGTTAGAAAGATCATTACTGCTTCAAGATATAAAGCTTCTAACATGAAGGTGATATCTATGGGGATTGGGCAGCAAGGACTGAATAGTGGCATAGTTAAGGGAATGAAGTTCAGCATATTCTTTTCTGCAGCTTATCGAACGGTTGAGCTTATATTTAAGGATGAATACACGCTGGCTGATTTTCTAGGTAATATTGCTGTGGATCTGGCTAAGGCAGTAATAACAGCCTGTGTTGCTTGGACTTTTGGGTCTGTAATGATAGCTACATCTATTGCTGGTGCCAGTGTAGTTGGTGTGGCTTTTGTTGTATTTATTGTAGGTTTTGTAATGACATATGCACTTGATATTATAGATAAAAGATTTAAAATTAGTGAGAATGTAATTAATTTAATCAGAAAAGAAGTGGAAAGGAAACCAAGATCTCCAGAAGCTAATTTCAACCAATTTCTTCATAACTGGGGGAGTTATGGGAAATAAAAGAAAGGTTATACATATCATCTGCGCTATTTTTATTTTCATTCTAACGTCATTCACTTTCTTTTTGACGGGGGGGAATTTAAATTCTTTAATTAAAATGGATGAAAAAATAATATTCTCAGGTGGTGTTTTTATGATATTTTTTTCTTCTCCTTTGGTTTTTTATTATGTTATTTTTGTTATTTTTGTTAATATAACTGGCCGTTATCCTAAATACCATGATAGTTTTAACAAATATTTTGGGACGATAGCTATTATTTCATTTTTTTTAGGTTTTCCTACATCTTTGTATGTGAATTATAAGTTAAAAAATGATGGCTATTTAGTATGTCCAAGGATATCTTGGACGTCGCCGAATACTTATGTGAAAGATATTAAACTGTGTGATTGATATTGTTGTATTTGACTTCAATCAATTCCTTGAGAACTGGGGGAATTATGGACAGTAAAAAAAAGATTGTACATATTATTGGTGCTCTTGCTATTTTTATTTTGACGTCATTTGGTTTCTTTTTGACAGGAGAAAATTTAATCTCTTTAGTTAAAATGGATGAGAAAATAACATTTTCAAGTAGTGTTATTATTATATTCTTTTTTTCTCCTTTGATTTTTTATTCTTTATTCTTTATTATTTTTGTTAGTATAACTGGTCATTATCCTAAGTATCATGATAGTTTTAATAAATATTTTGGATCGATAGCCATTATTTCACTTTTTTTAAGTTTTCCTACATCTTTGTATATGCATTATAAGTTAAAAAGTGATGGCTATTTATTATGTCCAAGGATATCTTGGACGTCGCCGAATACTTATGTAAAAAATATTAAACTATGTGATTGATATGAGTGATATGGTTGTGGATAGTAAAAGAAAAATAATACACATTATTTGCGCAATTTTTGTATTGGCTTTAATGTCGTTTTCTATGTTTATAGTAAGTGAATATTTGATTTCGTTGGTTTTAATGGATGATAAAATAACATTTTCAAGCAGTGTTTTTATGACATTTTTTTCTTTTCCTTTGATTTTATATTATATGGTTTTTGTTGTTTTTGTTAATGTAGTTGGTCGTTATCCAAAACATCATGATAGCTTTAACAAATATCTTTGTTCGATCGCTATTGTTTCAATTGTTTTAAGTTTCCCTACGTCTTTATATGTGAATTATAAGTTAAAAAGTGATGGCTATTTGGTATGTCCAAGAATCTCTTGGACGTCGCCTAATACCTATGTAAAAGATATTAAACTGTGTGATTGATATTAGTCTTATTGGGGGAGGGGGCGAAAAATGGATCTATACCCGTCATCTTTCAAGTTGCCTCTTTGTTGGCTGCACTCACTCACCCCGGTCACATAGTTATCTATGCTCCCGGGGATTCGCTCCCTTGCCGCCGCGATGCATCTTGAAATCCATAGGGTATATTATAGTTGTCTTCATTGTTGATTTGAAAATGAGGATTAATAATTATATTTTCAGAATGATGCTTACCTGCTATATTTCGCTATCCTGTATAGTAGCAAATACATGTCATTAGGTGTATAGGAATTACTATAGGGAAAACAGCTAAAAATCGGAAAATTTCTTATCTTCTAACGCATTTTATTTAAGTGAATTACTTATCCATTTATCTTAGAGAGTAAGAAGGAATTATGGTATAAATACAATCTATATTTATATCGCCAACATTTTTATAATAAATTAATTGATCATCTTATAATTGTTGTTTAATCTCTATTTAATTAATTTCAGTTAAGTCTAAATGATTTAGTTCATTATTGAAATAATAACGTAAGAAAGTATGAAAGATAAACCTGAATGGTGGAGATATGGATATACGTAATCTCAAAGCTTTTATCGTGTTAGCTGAAACACTTAATTATCATAAGGCTTCTCAAATACTACATATTTCTCAACCTGCACTGACTAAGAAAGTTAATGCACTGGAAGCGGAATTTGGGGCTCTTTTGTTTTCCAGAGGACCAGGTGGTACTCGGTTGACTGATTTTGGACAAAAAACCTTTGAAAATGCTCAGAAATTACTGGGTCATTTTGAGCAATTTCAGATTCAGGTTAATCATGATTTGCAAGATGATGCGCCACATTACCTTTATGTTAGCTCTTGTTTTCCTATTTATGATTCTGGAAAAATGGAAGAGCGGATTTTTCTAGGTAGGAAGGAAAAAGCCGTGCTTGTGCTAATTACTGGTTTGACATTTGAGCAGCAAATGAATCTATTAAACTCTGGTTTATTACATATCGCCATTGTTCCTCTACCATTAACTTCATCACTTATGCCTAGAAAGATTTTTACTGAAAAACTCGTTTACCTTTTTAAAAAAGGCAGTGATTGGTTACGGCATTTTACAGCATTAAGCGCTGAAATGGCATCGTTGTATCAGCTTATTGACATGGATGAGAATGATATACCAATTGATTTTACTGATGGCATTAACGCATTTTCTATTTATGATAATAGTATGAATTTAATGTTAAAAACGAATGATATTATGGTAATGATTGAGCTGATAATTAAACGCAATGGTTTTTCTTTAGTGCCGGAAAAAGTTATCCGCTCAATTCCATCACAATATTTGGATTTATTAGAAGTGTTAAAAACCGATATGGAGATTGATTTTGGTATCTTATGGAGTCCAGTTATCGATTATGAATTGATAAATGAAACGGAGTTATTATCTTCTCTGATTGATAATGTATGAATGAGGGATCATAGTTTGGTATTTTTAATGTAAAATAAACTATTGCTAATTTAATGTTATTATATAGACGGGAGGAATAAGTCAGATATCATATTGGTTATTTAAATATTACTATTAATAGTAAGTATTTTATAGGTTATAATCAATAATATTTGATCAATTCTCCAATGGTATAATTGATTTGAAAGAATTAGCAGTTATTAATAGGGATTATCTCGTGACTGCTCCCCGCCGTAAATTATTATGCGGGGATAAATCAGGTGAATATGAAATTGATGATGCCATGGGTAAATCCAAGATATAAGGATGTCAAAATGGTTTATTTTTACTGAGGTTTAATCCCCTTGAGGTGATAGACCAAGACCGTAAACGGGGTTACTCCTTTCGGCATCGGCAAGTTGCCATACACGACCTTAGCTAAAGCATAGGCATCAACTTCTGCCTCTTCACCCAACAATGGAAGCGCCTCACGCACTACGGCTGGTATATCATCGTCAGCGGTAAGTGTCAGTGTCGGAATAGTGCTTAAAGTGGCACCATCAACAATCTGCTCAGACAAAGCTAGCGAAACCGGTGCATCCTGATCCTTAATAGGGTGACCTTTCTTGACCACAAAGTACACCAAGCCATTGACTTTCTTCGCTGGCTTGCGTCCGGTAGTTTTCTTCGCAATCAGAGCTTCTCCCATCTTAACCTTGGCATTTACCTGTTTTTGTAATTGCTCCGCAAAGGTCAGGTAATATTTATCCATATCACTGCGTTTAAGCTGCATGCGATTGCGTAATCCATCAGTTAATCCGGCAGTCACTCGAACAGGATCCAGAGACAACCCACTTTCTGCATAACTGGTCAGTGTCTCTTTTAGCCCCGAGGCCATCGCTTGGCCCACTACATAGTCACGCTTACGGTTATCGTTATCGAGCGGTACACTCACGGACTTATTGGCTTTTACCGCTCGATCATTAGCTTGCACTAGTTGATCACGAGTAGAAACCAACGCCATCTCTAACTGCATTCGAGCAGTGTCAGTTTCTTTGAACTGTTTACGCACTGCCTCTAACTGCGTTTGTGCTTCTTTGAACTGACGCTGCGTAACCGTCAGCAAGGTCTGATTGTCACTTAACTGTTTTTGTAACTTATCTTTCTGTCTCTGCACTTCTACCCTGACTGATTGGTGATCAGATAGCTGCTTACGGCTCTTTTCCAGTTCAGTCTGGGAAGACTTCAACTCTGCGATACTATCGGTAAGTTGTCTCTTAAGCTTACGATTCTCTGCACGCAATACTTTACGGGCTGCTGTTTCGCTACTACCGGATGAGGCCCCTATACCAACAAGAATGGATGTTCCAACTGTATGTTTTGATGCACTTCTGTTTGAAGATGTCTCACCAGATTTGGACTGTTGCGCCATTAGTGTACTCAGACCATAATCAGGATTACTGGCGCTTTCCATCAAGCTATCTACCGAGAATGTGCCGCCAGGAGGTGTATAGTTTCCACTTTCTGTCGCACTCACAATATCAATCGTTCCCAAAAAACCAATTAATAACCAAGCACCGCGACGAAGATGCATTCGTATACAATTCATTGTGCATCTACCTGATTAATTAGTGCCAATGATAAGTCGTTCTTTATACGATAACATAAACTGGTAAGGGCATATTGATACTTAGGACGGACCAAGTCATTGATATCCTCACTGATCCCGTTAGCCACCGCCAAATATTGACTACCCGTACGGGCAATGCGATCAAACTCGGCTTTGTAGCGTGTGTATTTAGCGCCGCTGAACTGCTTCAATGCCTCCAACTCGCGAGTACATTGTGCCAATTTACCGGAATTGCTGTCAGCAGAGGGCTGCATAGTTCCGGCAAAACGACAATCACCGTTTCCAGATTCATGGGGTAATGAAGAATGAACCAATGTCTTAGCGGTTGACGATACTTTTATTTTACTTGATGTCGGAACTCTCTTTGGTGTGAGCTCTTGAGCACATCCTGTTAAAAGAAATGCAGCTGCTAATAGTAGGTAGAAATAACAACCATAAGATACAATATAGTGCCTTGTTATTTTCCGAACCTGCAACATCACACATATACGTTTAAGAACAAACACGTTATTCACCTTATTACTCCCCAGCATCATTAGCATCAAAACTAATTAAAAGCCATAATCACAATAACATCTCCCGAATAGGCACCTGCACCAACTTTACCCAATGATTGAAGTCTGGATGAAAAAGAAAATGAATAGAGATTATTTCCACTTACTGTTATTGGAACACCATTCCAAGCATTTGAGCCATTGATGTCCACATCGGAGTAAAGTGTTTTTTCAGGATTTAAATAAATAAACTTTTCACCCGTTGAGGATTTTGTATATAAAGTCAGGTTAGCTGGCAATGCGCACTGCACATTTCCTGTTATTGTTTTCTTATTCCCGTTGAGATTTTCTTGCCCCAAATTGCCATGATCAATTACAGATGGCAAATAAAGACTGCAAGATTGCTTGACTGATGGCACCTTGCCACAAACACTACCAGGCCACTGCTGTGCATCTGAACTATGTGGATTAGGTTGGTGTCGAATATAAAACAATCCTATACAATCTGCCTCAGGGGATCGCAAAAGGAACTCTGCTCGATATGGCAACGGAAATGCTTTTTTGTACTCCCTGGCTACCTCCTTCCTAGTCTTAAATTGAGAGATTCTAAGACAATGATTATCCAGTACACAGCTACCATACATCCCCGGGTATACAGGTTTATCACGATATTTCACATCTGGACCAACATAACAAAACACAGATTCGTAACATGGGTTTAGGTCGGTATCATTTTCCGTCCAGTCAACTACTTGTAGAACCACACGAGTGTCTGAACCGCTTTGGTACATATCAATAGGCGTAACGAAGGCTCCTGCATTTACCTCTATAAATGGAACACAAGCCAATGTCATGAAAAAAACAAGATAGAAAAAGCCCCTCATATTCCCTCCATTTCACTCATAGTCCAACATAAACGTCGAAATAGCCGAGAACTTACCAAATACTATTGAGTGATTTCTGATAGCAGAAGGTTCCCCTTGCACGTAGGCTTTAAAGTCCAGCGTGGCATTGCCATTATTTAAACTGTATTTTTTAACAGTCTTGTTTATCGAAATAGGTTCTCCAGCTAGAGATTCTATTCCAACCGCTGCCCCTGATGCTTGACTTCCCGGCTGAAAAGCCAAAAGCCCAGGAAGCTCATTATTTTCCTTACCTAGAAATTTTATATTCACCTCCCGAGCTCTTGTCACATCACAGTTTATGAGGTGAATTGAAAACGCTTTACTATGACTACGTTCATTTTGATAAAGGTGTTTTCCGAACACTGTATCGAAGTCCACGGTAATTGCATCATCTCCAGGCTGGATATCACAAGCTTCTCTAAGTACATTCACTTTTATACGAACAATGGATTCAAATTTATCCTTCGCATTACACACTGAGCTTATCGAAAGCAAGAGCAACAACGCTTTAAGGACATGTAATCGGTTACGCCGACACAAGGACGGTATCAGTCCATCTCGATCTGGCTTTAGGATGGTGTTCATACATGCCTCCTTTACTGAGTTATCCCAATTTTAGCAAACATCTCAACCGGCTTTACTACTTTTCACGGTACAAGTGCCACCACTACAACCAAACACTAATTTTGGCCGACCACCGAAATCATTGATGAAAATCAGTACAGGACTGTTACCCATTGCTGACGCACTGCCACCCAACACAGCACTGCCTTTTGGTGGGATCATCATCGGATTAAAACCGGATACCGCTGCCCCGTTTAGGCTGGATGACGCTGATGCAATAGTCACGTAGTACGGCGTCGGATTGTTAACCACATAGTGATCCCCTTGTCGAGTCATCGTCAATTTCTCCTGATAAGGATTTTCGTGGTCTGTTCGGCCAACAGTAATAGCCTTTGGCCGATAAAACAGTTTGATACGTGTTTGCAGTGCAATCTGCAATGTGTTGGGTTTGTTGGACTTCGGCGGAATTTCCCGGAGGTTGAAATAGAACAGCGTCTCTTTATCCTGAGACAACATGTTGATGCCCTGAGTGACTTGCAACTTCACTTGGCTTTTGGCTCCTGGCTCTACTCTCTGAAGTGGCGGTAGCGCAGTCAGTGGATTGTTAATCTTGTTGCCATGTTCGTCCTCAATCCAAGCCTGTGCAAGATAGGGCAACTCTTTATTCTGGTTACTGATACTAAGGCTCATTGATCTATCTTCCCCATTGAACACCGCGCGGGTGCGATCGAGGGCAATAGCTGCATTAGCCTGCTGAACAGCCAGAATACCTGCTAACATGACAGCGGAAGCTGCTATGTTTTTTTTCATTGTCATACTCATGCGGTTGTACTTATCTTTAGGCAACATTTCCACTGATTCACCCCACACTTTTATTAATCTTCTGGAAAGAACCACCAATCCCTTTAACACGCTGACAAGGTAACAACAGATTATTCATCAAGTTGGCGAGAAGCGATTGCGGTAACGTGATGAGACACTGTATGCGACCATCCCAATGCACACTCATGTTCTCGCCTGGATTAATGCCGGTTAACCACACACTTCCTTCATCATTCACGATGCCAGTTTGCATTTCACGTTCGTTCGTCACGACAGCGCCGAATGGAGGGGCCGTACCGTCTGTCAACTTAATAATAGCCATCGCTTTCTTGCCGGCGATCATCCCAAACTTGCGATAACCAATAGCGCCTTCCGTTAGCGTGCCTTGTACCACCGAGCGAGTGGCATCCACGTTATCCGCCAGTTGGTTCACGTCCACATTAACGCTGCTGCGGTAGTAACTGTTGATATCACTCACCACCGCTTTACCAAAAACGTTGGTATGGGTCACACTGCCATAACCGCGTATTGGTACACCACCAATCCCATCAGCATCGATCATCATGCGTGTTCCCCCTATCATGTTGATACGGTGTAGCGCTGCCCCATCTACCGTCGCCGTTATTCCCCCCTGAAGTGACAGCCCCATAGCGCTATATTCACTTCCACGGAAATTGGCATTCGCTGTCAACTTAGCTATATCCCCCTCATGGGTGAAATAACCACTACCAATACTACGTCCGCCTTGACCGTTACCAACATTAATCCGATATGTATTGTTGTCATCGATACGGTCATAGTAACCCACAGTATTACTGCTATTACGGCTAAGCTGACCGTCATAGGTTATTGTGCTATTTTCACCCCACGGTACAGCCATACTCAGATACAAACCGTCATCATTAGTGTCGTTGTATTGAGTCCGATATGCCGTTAGGCTCAGGCTAATGTTTTTAAAACGTCCGATGTCGAAATAACGCGATAGTGACAGGTTATAAGTATCGTTGTTCGGACGGTCCCAGTAGGTCTGATGGCCGTAGTTCAGATAAACACTAAGCCCCATTTCCTTAAACTGTTTGTTAAACGTAATGGTATAGAACTCTTTACCTCTTCCATTATTGACACCGTAATAACGCGCCTCTAAATACTGCGACATGCTCATGAAGTTACGTTCTGAGAAACGGTAACCTGCAAATGTTATCTGGCTATCGTATTCATCAAAGCGTTTAGAATAGCTAACCCGATACGAGCCTCCTTGTTTGGTGTCATCATGCAGAAACTGAGCTCGCGACTGCGTCACATCAAATGACAATGCACCAAACGCGAGCAAGTCACGGCCGATACCGATAGCCAGAGCGTTATAGCCCTTGGCCAGCAAAGCTCCTCCGTACAGCGACCAACCGTTGTTCACCCCCCAAGAGAATTCTCCAGTTGCAAAGCCCGGCCCCTTACTGCGATGCTTAATGTCTGATGGTTTACCGGCGGCAATCTTGTAACGAACCATACCTGGACGTGTCAGATAGGGTACATTAGCGGTATTCACTTGGAGGGTCTGTACGCTGCCATCCTGCTCCTGTACCTTCACATCCAGCTTGCCATTCACCGCAGTATTCAGATCCTGAATACTGAAAGGACCTGCTGCCACCTGAGTTTCATAAATCACACGCCCTTGCTGACTGATGGTCACCTTGGCATTGGTTTTCGCCACTCCAGTCACTTCCGGCGCATAACCACGCAGGTTCGGTGGCAGCATGTTGTCGTCCGATATCAGACTGGCTCCGATGTAACGGAAACTGTCAAATATCCCAGAGTTGAGGTAGTCTTCCGCCAACGTCAGCTTGGCACGCAGAGCGGCTATTACACGGTAGGCGTAGTAGCGGCTCCACTCCCAGCTTTGCTGGGCGCTTCCCACCTGCCCCGTAGTATGGCTGTACTGCACCTGCCAATCGGCCCGCAGACGCCAAGCTCCCAAATTGGCCCCAACTGTTCCGTTACCGCTCAAAGATTGCGCTTGGTTGCCTGCACCTGACTGATTTGTCACTTGTGCATTGACGCTGTAGTCAAATAACATACCGGAGATCCCATTATCCCAACGTGACGGCGGATCCCAGTTTTCCACGGTATATTCTAAGTAAGCCTGCGGCATGCTGATGTATAGTGCCCCAGCGCCCAAGTCACCTCGAACTTCCATACCTTTCAGAGAAGCTATTTCTAGGCACTGGCCGTTATGCCACCAAGTAAGCTGACGGATTGCATCCGCTTTAAGTCCCAGTTGATCAACCATCTTCAGCGTCAGGCACGCTTCACTGCCTTTCGGATCATGATCAGGAGCAATGAACTGCACTGTCTGCTCGGGCAATTCGTTTTTATTCAAGCGTAATACCATCTGGTAGCTACCTTGCATAATGTAGCCAGCCTGGGAAAACTGACTTAAGTCAATACGCGCCCGATCCTTGACATCAAGAACATCCGTGTTGAATTCCACCCTATCGGCAGCCTTGACCACCTGCATGCCACAAAGAGCCAACAAGATACACAGTGCCACCGAGCTATCCCTCGCTCCACAAAGTAGCGATGGCATGGGTCCTTTCATCAGAAATAATCCAGTTTGAAACGTATCATGGTGTGGAGGGCCTCGGCGCGTAACACTTGGTGAGCTGTTATCAGACGCAAAGTATAATCCAGCCGCATTGAGCCTATTTGCAGATCCTCTACAGGCATTGGTTTGCCTGGCACAACTACCGCTCCTGTACTGTCCGATATCTGTAATCCCACACCACTCTCCTCACCATTCATGCTAAACAAGTCGTTACGAGCAGCCGCGCCATCAAAAGTCACTCGAAAGTGTGACCTACTCAGGCGATTCAGTAATACGGGAGTCAACAGACAATTAATCAACTGTATACTTAAAAGCCGTACCGGCCCGTGACCACTGCGGATAATTTGTCCGACCAAAATAGATGATATGTCGATGGTCTGATCTTGATTGCCCAAAGCAATTGTACACGGTGTATCAATGATGGAGCCTTGCATGTTGACGCGGCCGTGCTCTTGGTTGATAGCCGTTGCCATAAATGACAATATCAGGCTGGTTAGCACTAACAACGTCAGCAGGGAAGGTAACATCTTAGAACAGGTTGGATGGCTAAGAAGAGTCATCTCGCTCCCCAAAATTCGGTTTACCGGCAAATTCATTTCCCTAATCTTGTAGGGACCCCTCTTTCCCGCTGTTTCCCCTGTCAGCCTGAAGGCTAGGCCACAGCGGGAAAGAGAAACAGATAGACTTTCCAACGCACAGAAAGGCTTCTTTCACCACCTTTATTGGTAAGCCAGAGTGAAGTTAGCCACAGCGGTGAAATCACCAGGAACGATAGTCGCAGAAGCCCCGTCACCCTGTAAGAAAGCAGCGAAGTGCATGGTCGAATCGGAACCATCGGTGATGATTGTGGGTGAACTCTGTTGTCCCAGTTTGATAAGTTTGGCGTTATCGTTGGTGATACCAATAGCCGCACCAGAGGCCGAACCAACAATTGCCAGTAGGTCCTTATTCACAGAAGATGGTGTCCCAGAGAAAGTCGCCGTTACAATCTTCTTTTCTAAGCCGTTAGCATCACAGTCTAGTAAACGGATATTAAAAGGAACCGGCGTGGACTTACCACCTCCTGCCAGTGCTTTGTTGGAAATCTGCCCAAGCTTCACAGTCTGATCGTCATCACCGGGGTGGATAGAACAAGGCGCATCAATAATAGAACCTTCAAAAGTCACTTTTCCTTGGCCTTGGTTAGTATTTTTAGTACTGGCGGGTGGCTTGGTCTGTGCATTGACAGAACCTGCTGTTAGGGTTACACCCAATCCGAGAGCCATAACTAATGTATTCAATTTCATGTGAATTAATTCCTTAACTTAAGGATAAAACCATACAAAAGTAGCAGTGTGGAACTTCAGCTCCTACACCAGATATCCAATGCAAAAAGGGTCTTAAAATCTCATATCAACATTTTTTAAAACCAAACAAAATGCACCAAACTGTTTTGTTTAGTTATAAATACTAAAATAGGTAATATTTTGGAATTAATATCCAAAAAAGACATTAATTTAAACTTATAAACTTTCTAATTGATTGATATCTGATTAAGTTCAAACAAACCAACTGATTTTTTACAAAATAATATTGATAAAATATTAAAAGTAATAAAAAGATATTAAAAAAATCATATATTACAAATGGTTATATGTTTTTAGTCTGGAGGAGCATAAAAGTTGACCTAGGTGATAGTTTTGTGTAAAACTATTAACAGTTTGGTGCATTCTGTTTGGTTTTTTGTTGTAAAATAGTTTCTTAATTTTTAATAAAAATTCTACATCCTGATATTTTCTGTCAAAAAATCACTGTTAAATGATATATATGATTTTATATTTATATATCAAAAAACTTATTTCTTTCTTATGATAAATAAATGAAATTTTAGATCAGTAATTCCATAAAATCTCTATTAATTGATATAGTTCTTTAGATTAATATTCTCTATCAGTAACTATATGCCCAAATCTCACAGGAACTATTTTCATGAAGAAGCGTAAGTTCTTAACCAGATATGAAATTGATGCGATTTTAGAAAAAGCACGTCAGGGGCGTCATGCTGAGCGGGATTATTGCATGTTACTCATGTGTTTTATTCATGGGTTTAGAGTCAGTGAGCTATGTCATCTGACACTATCCGATCTTGATCTTAGCTCGGGAATTATTCACGTAAGGCGATTAAAAGGGGGACTATCAACAACACATCCATTGGTGCCTGAAGAACTTAATGCGTTAAATCAATGGATTAATATCCGTAAGAGCTGGAGAGAATCAGACACATCGTGGGTTTTTTTATCACAAAAATCAGGCGCGATTTCACGCTATCAGGTTTATAGTTTGTTAAAACGTTATGGCAGACAAGCATTAGTCGATATTTCACCACATCCACATATGTTAAGACATGCCTGCGGCTATGCTCTTGCTGATTTGGGAAGAGATACACGCCTTATTCAGGATTATCTCGGTCACCGCAATATATCTCATACTGTTATTTACACAGCAAGCAATGTAAAACGGTTCTTCAATATATGGGAAATTCCTTCAAAAGGACTCAGTTAGTACTTTCTTTCTATAAAATGTGTTGTGATATGAGAAATTATTTCTTTTACAACAAAAAAATGTCATCTAATGATAAGAAATCCTCATTAATGTTGCGCTAATGAGGATTTTTCATTAGGCAATGATAATTATGAATATCATAGGATACTGATTTTTTTATTTATTATAATTGCTTTTTAATTTATTTAGTTATCGAAAAATAAAGCGGATTATTTTTTTCCGCTTTATTTTTTTATTGAATGATAATTTGTAAAATCATTTATCCTTCAAACTCTTGCGTTATTTTTTCAAGTTGTTCCTGAATTTCCATCCATGCTAATTCAATTTCTTCCAGTTTTGATTTGGTCTGATTTTGTTTTTGCAGATGTTCAGTTAATTCGACTTTACGGCTGCTATCATAGATAGCGCTGTCTAAAAGTTGATTTTCTAGTACAACCAATTCGCCACCCAGTTTCTCCATCTGGTTTTCAAGATGAGTCAGCTGTTTACGCAATGGCTGCGTTTGGTTACGGAAGTCAGCTTGACGCCGTTTTTGATCTTTTCTTTCCTGAGCACTTTGGCTGGATGTCTCTTTTTCCTTATCGTTGTTTTCACGTATTTGCTGATTTTGTTGACGTTGTTGATCTATCAGCCATTGTTGATAATCTTCCAAATCGCCGTTGAATGATTCTACCCGGCCATCATGAACCAGATACAACTCATCTGTTGTTGAACGTAATAGATGTCGGTCGTGAGAAACCACAACTAATGCACCGTCAAAGTCGATCAAAGCTTCTGTCAGGGCCTGACGCATATCCAGGTCGAGGTGGTTTGTTGGTTCATCAAGTAACAGGAGGTTAGGGCGTTGCCAGACCATCAATGCCAAAACTAAACGTGCTTTTTCTCCCCCGGAAAAACGCCCACTTGGGTCAGTCACTTGATCGCCTTTGAAACCAAAGCCGCCCAGATAATCTCTAAGTTGCTGTTCTGTTTCTTGTGGCGCAATGCGGACTAAATGCTGTAATGGTGATTCATCAGCACGTAAATATTCCAGTTGATGTTGGGCGAAATACCCCAGTTTGATCCCTTTAGCTAATTCTACGGTTCCACTCTGAGATTGCAGTTCGCCAGCTAATAGTTTAATCAACGTGGATTTACCCGCGCCATTACGACCAAGCAGGCCAATGCGGGAGCCGGGAACCAGATTCAGTTTGATGGAATTTAAAACGGTCCGTTCGCCGTAGCCTGCGCTGACTTTTTCCATTTTCAGGAGTGGGTTTGGCAGACTTTCTGGTTTACGGAAACTGAAATGAAATGGGTTATCAACATGGGCAGGAGCGATTAATTCCATCCGTTCTAACATCTTGATACGGCTCTGAGCTTGTTTGGCTTTGCTGGCCTTGGCACGGAAACGGTCAATATAACTTTGCAGATGGGCAACTTTCTCTTGCTGACTTTTATAAAGGGCTTGTTGTTGCGCCAGTTTGGTAGCGCGCTGGCGCTCAAAAGAGGAGTAGTTGCCGCTGTACTCAAACAGAGATTGTTGTTCTATATGGAGGATCTTATCGGCAATCGGGTCGAGAAAATCCCGATCATGGGAGATAAGGATTAATGTTCCGGGGTAGCTTTTCAGCCATTTTTCCAACCAGATAACCGCATCCAGATCAAGATGGTTAGTGGGTTCATCAAGTAACAGCAAATCAGAACGGCAGAGTAGTGCCTGAGCCAGATTGAGGCGCATGCGCCATCCACCGGAAAATGCACGTACAGGTTGATCAAGTTGCTCTTGAGAGAAACCTAAACCGTGCAGTAGACTTGATGCTCTTGAACGGATCGTCCAGGCTTGAATCGTGTCTAATTGACCATGCAGATGAGCAATCAGATTACCGTCATTTTTTTCATTGGCTATCCGCAGTTGTTGTTCCAGTTGACGGAATTCACGATCACCATCAATGACATATTCCAGAGCGGGTGTTTCCAGTGCCGGCGTTTCTTGATTCACCCAGGAAAGTGCCCAGTTACTGGGAAAAGTGAATGTGCCTGTTTCAGCCTGAAGCTCATTTTTTAATAGTGCAAGTAGGGTAGATTTACCACAGCCATTTTTCCCTACCAGACCAACTTTCTGCCCGGGATTGATAGTGGCGCTGGCATTGTCCAGCAGAACACGAGTTCCGCGACGAATTTGTAATAAAGAGAAAACAATCATAAGTATCGTTTGTATAGAATATGTTAAATTAGTAATAACAGATAGTAAGTGTCTTATTTTATAACTTTCGTATGCATGGTAACGGAAAATACGTGTCCTGACACGTTCTTGAGGAGGGAACGATGTTACAGCCGCCTAAAGTCCTGCTGCTGTATGCCCATCCTGAGCCACAGGATTCAGTAGCAAATCGTGTTTTGTTACAACCTGTGCAAGGTTTAGAGCATGTTACGGTTCACGACTTATATGGAGCCTATCCAGATTTTTTTATTGATGTTCATCATGAGCAACAGCTACTTCGAGAGCATCAGGTGATTGTCTTTCAACACCCACTGTATACCTACAGTTGTCCAGCTTTATTAAAGGAGTGGATGGATCGTGTGCTGACTCGGGGGTTTGCCAGTGGTATTACCGGGTTGGCATTACAGGGAAAATATTGGCGTTCAGTGATTACTACTGGGGAGCCGGAAGGCACTTTCCAGGCTGATGGGTATAATCTCTATTCAATGGAAGAGATCCTTCGTTCTTTTGAACTCACTGCGGCGATGTGCCGTATGCATTGGTTATCACCCATTATTATTTATTGGGCACGCCGTCGAAAACCTGAACTTCTTGCCATCCATGCTAATGCTTATCGTGAGTGGCTCAAATCGCCATTATCATTAGGAGGGCTATAAGTTATGGAGCATTCAGCGCAATTGAGCGCCGGTGTATTGTTTTTATTTGCTGCCGTTGTAGCAGTGCCAATCGCACAGAAATGCAAGATTGGGGCAGTATTAGGTTATTTGTTGGCAGGGATTGTCTTGGGTCCGTGGGGGTTGAGTTTTATCAGGGATGTTGATGATATTCTTCATTTCTCGGAGTTAGGGATTGTTTTCCTGATGTTCATCATCGGCCTTGAACTTAACCCCGCTAAACTCTGGCAACTCAGACGATCTATTTTTGGTGTTGGTGCAGCTCAGGTTATTTTCACGGCGAGTGTGCTGGCTGTGTTGTTATATCTGACCGATTTTTCATGGCAAGCGGCGGTTATTGGTGGTATCGGTATGGCGATGTCCTCAACGGCAATGGCCCTGCAACTCATGAAAGAGAAGGGCATGAACCGCAATGAAGGCGGGCAGCTTGGTTTCTCGGTTTTGCTATTTCAAGATATGGCGGTGATCCCGGCTTTGGCATTGATTCCGTTGTTGGCAGGTGGAACAGCCTCCGGTGACTGGTATCGAATAGCGTTAAAAATTGCTGCTTTTGCTGGCATGTTGCTCGGTGGCCGTTATCTGTTACGTCCGCTGTTCCGTTTGGTCGTCAGAGCTGGAGTACGTGAGTTATTTACTGCGGCGGCGTTACTGGTGGTACTCAGCTCAGCGCTATTTATGGAAGCGCTCGGTTTTTCTATGGCACTCGGAACCTTTATCGCCGGAGTATTACTGGCGGATAGTGAATACCGCCATGAACTGGAAATCTCCATAGAACCGTTCAAAGGATTGCTGTTGGGGTTGTTTTTTATTTCGGTCGGTATGTCTCTGAATCTAGGGGTATTACTGATACATCTGTCCGAAGTACTACTTGGTGTGCTGGCTTTGGTGATGGTGAAAGGCATTGTTCTGTATCTTATCGCAATGAGTGCTGGCTTACGGGGGGCATCCTGCTTGCAATTTTCCGGTGTACTCAGCCAGGGGGGAGAATTCGCCTTTGTTCTGTTTTCTGCTGCACTGAGCCAGAATGTGCTCAATAGTGGGCAGATGGCTTTGTTGCTGGTCGTGGTGACGATATCGATGATGACAACGCCGCTGGTCATGCAATTGATAGATGCTATTCTGGCACGCCGTTATAATGCCAAAGATGAGACAGATGAACAGCCCTTTGTAGAAGATGATGATCCGCAGGTGATTTTAGTGGGTTTTGGCCGGTTCGGACAGGTAATCGGTCGTCTTCTAATGGTGAATAAAATCCGTATAACGGTGTTAGAACGCGATGTCAGTGCTGTGAGTACTATGCGGCGTTATGGCTATAAAGTTTATTATGGTGATGCGGCTGAATTGGAGCTGCTACGTTCGGCAGGCGCGGAGAAAGCCAAAGCGATAGTCATCACCTGTAATGAGCCGGAAGATACCATGATGATCGTTCATTTATGCCAGAAACATTTCCCTAATCTGCATATTATGGCGCGAGCCAGAGGACGCCTGGAAGCGCATGAACTGCTACAAAATGGAATAGAAAATTTCACCCGTGAAACTTTCTCCAGTGCCCTGGAACTGGGGCGTAAAGCCTTAGTCGAATTGGGAATGCATCCGCATAAAGCTAATCGAGCAAAACAACATTTCCAGCGGTTAGATATGCGGATGCTAAGAGAACTTATGCCGCAGCTACAGGGTGATGTGGCTCACATATCTCGTATAAAAGAGGCGCGACGGGAACTGGAAGAGCTATTCGAACGGGAAATGCTGAATGAACGTCGCCAACCAGATGGTTGGAATGAGCATGAATACATGAATAATAGCGGAGCAAATCATGTCAATAAGCCGTAAGAGATTTATTGCCGGTGCTGTCTGCCCAGAATGTCACTCTCAGGACACGCTGGCAATGTGGCAAGAAGATCAGGTGGATGTGGTGGAATGTGTCCATTGTGGTCACCAACAACGCCAGACTGATGAGAAAGTGACCCCTCATGTTAGAAAGCAAGAGCAGGTTATTGGTATTTTTACCCCACAATAATTATGTGAATATTAGCGCGAGTGAGTACAGAGACTGAAAATTCCGCTACAATCGGTAAAATTTTTAGACCCACGGGTAGGAGATGTCATGAAAGTAGTAAAAGATTTGGTAGTTAGCTTGGCTTATCAAGTAAGAACAGAAGATGGTGTTTTAGTTGATGAGTCACCGGCGAGTGCGCCGTTGGACTATCTGCATGGCCGTGGTTCATTGATCAGCGGTTTGGAAAAGGCGCTAGAAGGCCGTGAGGCGGGTGAGAGTTTTGATGTCAGCGTACAGGCTGATGATGCCTATGGTCAGTATGATGACAATCTGGTTCAGCGTGTGCCAAAAGATGTCTTTGTTGGTGTTGATGAACTGGAAGTTGGCATGCGTTTCCTGGCTGATACCGATATGGGGCCAGTACCCGTAGAAATTACAGCAGTTGAAGATGAGCATGTTGTGGTTGATGGTAACCATATGCTGGCTGGTCAGAATCTAAAATTCAATGTTGAAGTTATTGCCATCCGTGAAGCGACTGAAGAAGAACTGGCTCATGGTCATGTTCATGGTGCTCATGGTCACGAACATGGTGAAGGGTGCTGCGGTGGTCACGGTGATGACGACGGTCATCATCACCATAATGAAGGGAATGGGTGCTGCGGTGGCGGGAGTTGCCACTGATAAATTAAAGCAGGTTGTCAAGCTTTAATATTCAAAAAAGTGGGGCAAGCTTGGGATAGTTGGTTTCTCTTACTTGCCCTGTGTATAGTTTTACTTAGTCAAAATCAGTAATGAGGTGGTGGTGTTTCTTCAGACTGTGAAGCGACCATTGAGGGTTGAGTGGCTTTCAATCGTTCTGTCATCAACCGCAAATGCTCCCTTAATTTAGCTATCTCCATTTGTTGTTCAGTAACCACCTCGTTCAACTCTTCGATAGTGATTTCCTGAAAGGCAACTCGGCTTTCCAAATGTTCAAGCCGTTGCTCAAATTCTGACAGATCCATGATTTTCTCCCGTTTCAGGTCCTGTATTACCCGTGTTAGATGCCTCATATTAATTAAGAGTAGCCTACTATGCCCAGAATATTCTGTGAAATGCGGTTGTTATGAAACCTCTTGTCATTCATGTTGTCCTAATAAGCTTGGGGGCACTAAAAAATGGCAAATATTGTATTGTGCTCCTGTAGACGGTTATAGTGACTTGGTTGCATAACTTTTGCTGACGGTAAAATCCCCCAAAGCTATTGGAGAAACAGATGAAATCATTGTTTAAAATTACCCTGCTTGCTACCACATTAGCGATGGCTTTCAGTGCCCCTCAGGTGCTGGCGGCTAAAGCAGATAGTCAGAGTAGCACAGAATTGAACAGCGCATTTAAAACAGAAGATCAGCAAAATGCTTATGCTCTGGGCGCATCTTTAGGGCGTTATATGCAAAACACCCTGAAAGAACAGAAATCTCTGGGTATCCCATTGGATAAAGATCAATTGTTATCGGGTGTGCAGGATGCTTTTAATAACAAGAGCAAACTGACTGACAGCGAAATTGAAAATACGCTGCGTGCATTTGAAGGTAAAGTGAAATCTGCCGCTGAAGCTAAGATGGAAAAAGAAGCCAGAGAGAATGAAGCTAAAGGCGTTAAATATCGTGAAGAATTTGCTAAGGAAAAGGGGGTCATTAAGAGTAAAACCGGCCTTTTATATAAAATAGAGAAGGAAGGCAGCGGTAAGAAGCCTGTGGCAAGCGACACGGTAGTTGTGAACTATCGGGGGACATTGATTGACGGTAAAGAGTTCGATAGTTCCTATAAACGTAATGAACCCCTTTCTATTCGCCTGGATAGCGTTATCCCAGGTTGGACAGAAGGTTTACAGAATGTGAAAAAAGGTGGAAAAATTAAATTGGTTATTCCACCAGAGCTGGCCTATGGTAAAGCGGATCTGCCCGGTATTCCTGCAAATTCGACACTAGTATTTGATATTGAGTTGCTGGATGTTAAAGCGGAGACCAAAGCTAAGTAAGCTATACCCCATGGATTTTAAGATGCATCGCGAGTGCAGCCAACAAAGAGGCAACTTGAAAGATAACGGGTATATTCGCTAAATATCTTTGATGAATATGGATAAAACCGTTGGTAGAGATTCTGTCAACGGTTTTTTGTTACTGAAAGCTGTGATAGAGACCAAATGTCTGAGTAGCAATGGCTTGACGATGATGTCATGTGGTTTTAACGTCAATATTTCATGTGAATGCAAAGATCTTTGATTAGGATCTCTGTTAAGCTGCAATAATTGAGTTTTCACAAGAAATTTTTATAGGTTTATCACGTTGTGTTTTTAGCAAGACGTTGTCTGCGATTGAAGGATGGTGTATTTAATGTCTAACCCGTTATTATCTGGTGATATCAGTGATGTCGATTTACTGGAAAACCAACCGTTTACTGAAACGGACCACGAAATTTTAAAGTCTTATGAAGCCGCAGTTGATGGCTTGGCTATGCTAATTGGTGGGCATTGTGAGATTGTCCTTCATTCATTGGAAGATCTGAAATGTTCAGCTGTCAGAATAGCCAACGGAGAACATACCGGTCGTAAAATAGGTTCACCTATTACTGATCTTGCGCTGCGTATGTTACATGACATTACAGACGAAGACTGTAGTGCATCCAAAGCCTATTTTACCCGAGCGAAAAGCGGTTCATTGATGAAGTCAGTCACGATTGCGATCCGCAACCGGAATCGCCGAGTGATCGGCCTCTTGTGCATCAATATGAATCTTGATGTCCCTTTCTCTGAAATTATTCAGACATTTATTCCAGAGGAAACACATGATGTCGCACCAAATGTAAATTTTGCCTCATCCGTGGATGATTTGGTTGCGCAAACGCTGGAGTATACTATCGAAGAAGTTAATATTGATCGCAGTGTATCCAATAATGCCAAGAACAGACAGGTGGTTCTGAATCTCTATGAGAAAGGTATTTTTGATATTAAAGATGCAATCAATCAGGTTGCTGAGCGTTTAAATATTTCTAAGCATACTGTTTATCTCTATATTCGTCAGTTTAAAAATGGTGAATGTTTAGGGCCTGAGCGGTAATGTCTTCGCTGTCTTATTGTCTGCTGGTTACGGGGCCTGCATATGGCACCCAACAAGCCAGCAGTGCTTACCAATTCGCGCAAGCTTTGATTTTGATGGGGCATAAACTTAATACTGTATTTTTTTATCGGGAAGGGGTTTATAACGGCAATCAGTTGACTGCACCAGCCAGTGATGAGTTTAACTTGGTTAGCGCATGGCAGATGATGGCAACGGAGCACCGGTTTAGCATGCACATTTGTATTGCCGCTGCCCTTCGCCGTGGTATTCTTGATGTTCAGCAGGCAAGTGAGTTGAATTTACCGGTAGCAAACTTGGCTGAAGGGTTTGAATTAAGCGGATTGGGAACACTGGCTGAAGCTATGTTAACTTGTGACCGTGTGGTGCAATTCTGAGAGGCAAAAATGAAAAAAATTGCTTTTGTCTTCACTAAAGCACCTCATGGTGATGCAGGGGGTAGAGAAGGTCTAGATGCATTGCTGGCAACTTCGGCATTAACAGAAAAGATAGGTGTATTTTTTATTTCTGACGGTGTGTTTCAACTATTACCAGGTCAGCAGCCTGACAGAATTCTCTCCAGAAACTATATCGCTACTTTTAAGGTGTTGCCTTTGTACGATATTGAGGAATGTTATTTGTGCCAGGAAGACCTTGTTATGCGTGGATTAAGCTCAGTCAATCATTTTGTTCTGGATGCGAAACTGATACCCGCAGAAACGATCCGTGAGAAACTGGTTGACTATGATGTTGTGCTGACATTCTGAGCTATTGGAAGGACAATGAGATGCTATATACTGTTGGCCGATCGCCATATCAATGTGATTTTAATGTGATATCCAAGCTGCTTGCCAGTGGTGATGACATCTTATTTATTCAGGATGGTGTACTGGCAGGTATTGAGGGTAATTGCTATCTGCCGGCGTTGATTAGTCGTGGTGCTACATTGTATGCGCTAAAAGAAGATATTGAGGCGCGGGGATTGGGCGATCAGGTTTCAGACAAAGTGCAAGTGATCGACTATACTGACTTTGTTAACCTGACGGTAAAACACCATCAACAATTCGCCTGGTAGTTGAGAAAAAGCTGTATATTTCTTGACACCTTGGCGAGTCAGCCATAAAATTCCGCGTCCTCGTGTTTTGCCGTTAGGCAGACAAGAGATTTAATCCGTGTTTACGAAGCAAAAAAACCAGGAGTTTTTTTAATAATGGCAACTATTAACCAGCTGGTGCGCAAACCCCGTAGCATGAAGGTTGCAAAAAGCAACGTTCCTGCTCTGGAAGCTTGCCCGCAGAAGCGCGGCGTATGTACTCGCGTATATACCACCACCCCTAAAAAACCAAACTCTGCACTGCGTAAAGTATGTCGTGTGCGTTTGACTAACGGTTACGAAGTTTCTTCTTACATCGGTGGTGAAGGCCACAACTTGCAGGAACACTCCGTAATTCTGATCCGTGGCGGTCGTGTTAAAGACTTGCCAGGTGTGCGTTACCATACTGTTCGCGGTGCACTGGACTGTTCCGGTGTTAAAGACCGTAAACAAGGTCGCTCTAAGTACGGTGTGAAGAAGCCAAAAGCTTAATGGTACTCCGTTAAGTAAGGCCAAACATTATTTACCTTAATGTCAAAATAAACTCATAGAGTTTTGGACAACCCTGAATTCGAAACGGAGTATTTCCATGCCACGTCGTCGTGTAATTGGTCAGCGTAAAATTCTGCCAGATCCAAAGTTTGGATCTGAATTACTGGCCAAATTCGTCAATATCCTGATGGTAGATGGTAAAAAATCTACTGCGGAAGCAATTGTATATAGTGCGCTTGAGACCCTGGCTCAGCGCTCTGGTAAAGAGCACCTGGAAGCGTTTGAACTTGCATTGGATAATGTGCGTCCAACCGTGGAAGTTAAGTCCCGCCGTGTTGGTGGTTCTACTTATCAGGTTCCAGTTGAAGTTCGTCCGGTTCGTCGCAATGCGTTAGCAATGCGTTGGATCGTTGAAGCTGCTCGTAAACGCGGTGATAAATCTATGGCCCTGCGCCTGGCGAACGAATTATCTGATGCAGCCGAGAATAAAGGCACTGCTGTTAAGAAACGTGAAGACGTTCACCGTATGGCAGAAGCTAACAAGGCGTTCGCACACTACCGTTGGTAATCTCATCGTAGTGATGATGCCCTGGGTGGCTGTTCTGCCACCCAGATTTACATTGAACGTCCTAGGAATAGAGGAATCAAATGGCTCGTACAACACCCATTGCACGCTACCGTAACATCGGTATCAGTGCACACATCGACGCCGGTAAGACCACCACTACCGAACGTATTCTGTTCTACACTGGTGTAAACCATAAGATCGGTGAAGTTCATGATGGCGCTGCTACTATGGACTGGATGGAACAGGAGCAGGAGCGTGGTATTACCATCACCTCCGCAGCAACAACTGCTTTCTGGTCAGGTATGGCTAAGCAGTTTGATGCGCACCGTATCAACATCATTGACACTCCAGGGCACGTTGACTTCACCATCGAAGTAGAACGTTCCATGCGTGTTCTTGACGGTGCCGTAATGGTTTATTGTGCGGTTGGTGGTGTTCAGCCACAGTCCGAAACCGTATGGCGTCAGGCAAATAAATATAGAGTTCCACGTATTGCGTTCGTTAACAAAATGGACCGTATGGGAGCGAATTTCTTACGCGTTGTTGAGCAGCTCAAAACTCGCTTGGCGGCAAACCCAGTACCTCTGCAATTAGCCATTGGTGCAGAAGATGCGTTCACCGGTGTTGTTGACTTGGTGAAAATGAAAGCCATCAACTGGAACGATGAAGATCAGGGAACCACCTTCACTTACGAAGATATCCCAGCTGATATGCAGGATCTGGCGGAAGAATGGCGTAGCAATTTGATTGAAGCCGCTGCGGAAGCATCAGAAGAGCTGATGGAAAAATACCTTGGCGGTGAAGAACTGACTGAAGAAGAGATCAAAGCTGGTCTGCGTCATCGTGTTCTGACTAACGAAATCATCCTGGTTACCTGTGGTTCTGCATTTAAGAACAAAGGTGTTCAGGCAATGCTG
Organism: Photorhabdus sp. RM96S; assembly: GCF_042879335.1. Classification (NCBI taxonomy): domain Bacteria; kingdom Pseudomonadati; phylum Pseudomonadota; class Gammaproteobacteria; order Enterobacterales; family Morganellaceae; genus Photorhabdus; species Photorhabdus sp. RM96S. Next base: position 72,494 of record NZ_JBHFKT010000016.1, read on the forward strand.
GATGCAGTTATTGAGTACCTACCAGCACCAACGGATGTTGAATCCATTAAAGGTATTCTGCCAGACGGTAAAGATACGTCGGCAGAACGTCATTCTGACGACAACGAACCATTTTCGGCACTGGCGTTTAAAATCGCTACTGACCCGTTCGTTGGTAACTTGACCTTCTTCCGTGTCTACTCTGGTGTGGTTAATTCCGGTGATACCGTTCTTAACCCAGTGAAAGACAGAAAAGAGCGTTTTGGCCGTATCGTTCAGATGCATGCTAATAAACGTGAAGAAATTAAAGAAGTTCGTGCAGGTGACATCGCCGCTGCGATTGGCCTGAAAGATGTGACTACCGGTGATACGCTGTGTGATATCAACGCACCAATTATCCTGGAGCGTATGGAATTCCCAGAGCCAGTCATTTCTGTTGCTATTGAGCCAAAAACTAAAGCTGACCAGGAAAAAATGGGTATCGCTTTAGGTCGTCTGGCTCAAGAAGACCCATCATTCCGCGTGTCTACCGATGAAGAATCTGGTCAGACTATTATCGCCGGTATGGGTGAGCTTCACTTGGATGTTCTGGTTGACCGTATGCGTCGTGAGTTCAAAGTTGAAGCGAACGTCGGTAAACCTCAGGTTGCTTACCGTGAAACCATCCGTTCTACTGTTGAGCAAGAAGGTAAATTTGTTCGTCAGTCTGGTGGTCGTGGTCAGTTTGGTCACGTATGGCTGCGTATTGAACCAATGGAACCCGGTGGCGTAGGCTATGAATTCGCCAATGAAATCGTTGGTGGTGTTGTTCCTAAAGAATATATCCCGGCAGTAGATAAGGGTATTCAGGAACAAATGAAAAATGGTGTTCTGGCCGGTTACCCGATTGTTGACGTTAAAGTGGCACTGTTCGATGGCTCTTACCACGAAGTGGACTCTTCTGAAATGGCGTTCAAAATCGCAGGTTCTATGGGCTTCAAAGAAGGCTTTATGAAGGCGAAACCAGCTCTGCTGGAACCCATCATGAAAGTTGAAGTTGAAACACCAGAAGATTACATGGGTGACGTTATCGGTGACCTAAACCGCCGCCGTGGTATGATTGACGGTATGGAAGATATGACTACCGGTAAAATCGTACGTGCTCAGGTACCATTATCTGAAATGTTTGGTTATGCTACTGACCTGCGTTCTCAGACCCAAGGTCGTGCTTCTTACTCTATGGAGTTCCTGAAGTACAATGAAGCGCCGAGCAACGTCGCTCAGGCTATTATCGAATCTCGTAAAGCTAAATAAGTTTTTCGGGTTTAATATCTAGATTCAGCGCCCTCTCCAATATGATGAGGGTGCGATATTAAGGAATAGAGTCGTGTCTAAAGAAAAATTTGAACGTACAAAACCGCACGTTAACGTTGGTACTATCGGTCACGTTGACCACGGTAAAACTACCCTGACTGCTGCTATCACTACTGTATTGGCTAAAACCTACGGTGGTAACGCTCGTGCATTCGATCAAATTGATAATGCACCAGAAGAAAAAGCGCGTGGTATCACCATCTCTACTTCTCACGTAGAATACGATACCCCAAGCCGCCACTATGCGCACGTTGACTGCCCAGGCCACGCCGACTATGTGAAAAACATGATCACCGGTGCGGCTCAGATGGACGGCGCAATCTTGGTAGTTGCCGCGACTGACGGTCCGATGCCACAGACGCGTGAGCACATTCTGTTAGGCCGTCAGGTAGGCGTTCCTTACATCATCGTGTTCCTGAACAAATGTGACATGGTAGACGACGAAGAGCTGCTGGAACTGGTTGAGATGGAAGTGCGTGAGCTGCTGTCTCAGTATGATTTCCCTGGTGATGACACGCCAGTTATCCGTGGTTCCGCGCTGAAAGCACTGGAAGGTGATGCAGAGTGGGAAGCAAAAATCATCGAACTAGCAGAAGCCCTGGACAGCTACATCCCAGAACCAGAGCGTGCAATCGACCAGCCATTCCTGCTGCCAATCGAAGACGTGTTCTCTATCTCTGGCCGTGGTACGGTTGTCACCGGTCGTGTAGAGCGCGGTATCGTTAAAGTGGGCGAAGAAGTTGAAATCGTGGGTATCAAAGATACCACTAAAACCACTTGTACTGGTGTAGAAATGTTCCGCAAACTGCTGGACGAAGGTCGTGCGGGTGAGAACGTCGGTGTTCTGCTGCGTGGTACAAAACGTGACGAAATCGAACGTGGTCAGGTACTGGCAAAACCAGGTTCAATCAAGCCACACACCACTTTCGAATCAGAAGTTTATATTCTGAGCAAAGACGAAGGTGGCCGTCATACGCCATTCTTCAAAGGCTACCGTCCACAGTTCTACTTCCGTACAACTGACGTGACCGGAACTATTGAGCTGCCAGAAGGCGTGGAAATGGTGATGCCAGGTGATAACATTCAGATGGTAGTTACCCTGATTGCCCCAATCGCAATGGACCAGGGTCTGCGCTTTGCTATCCGTGAAGGCGGCCGTACAGTAGGTGCTGGTGTTGTTGCTAAAGTTATCGCTTAATTTTTTGATGTGATTACACAAAAAGGGCATCAACCGATGCCCTTTTTGTACGTTGTCTTAATAAGAACCTATCTCATCAATAGTTGTTTTTAATTATTGGTGAGATAGGCTCTGATGCAACGAATTGGCTATATCGCTCTCAGATATACAATGTCATACTGAATTATGGCGCCAAGTCAGATACAATCACTCAAATTTTTTGGTTCGGTCTGATTTGTTTTGCTCTTGCGAGGCAAGCTGGCTATCTATTTAAATCATAGTTACAGGTTGGTTTATGAGTACGAATAGCGATGCTCAAGAAAGCAGGCGTAGTCTTGAAGTAATGAAATGGCTATTAGTGGCAGCCTTATTAACGGTTGCTATCGTTGGAAACTACCTTTATCGGGAGTATAGCCTTCCTCTACGCGCGATGGCGGTTGTTGTTATTGTTGCTCTTGCGGGAGCGGCTGCGCTCTGGACTGCAAAGGGTAAAACCACACTGGCTTTCGCTCGCGAAGCCCGCATTGAAATGCGCAAAGTCATTTGGCCAACTCGCCAGGAAGCGCTGCACACGACTTTGATTGTTGCGGCGGTGACTGCATTGATGTCTTTGATCCTCTGGGGTCTTGACGGTATCCTGGTGCGTTTAGTTTCACTTATTACAGGCCTGAGGTTCTAAGATGTCAGATTCCCCAAAAAAACGTTGGTATGTTATACAGGCATTTTCCGGGTTTGAAGGTCGTGTTGCACAATCTTTACGTGAACATATCAAACTACATGATATGGAAGATTCTTTTGGCGAAGTGATGGTGCCAACAGAGGAAGTTGTTGAGATTCGTAGCGGCCAGCGTCGCAAAAGTGAACGCAAATTCTTCCCTGGGTATGTGCTGGTACAAATGATCATGAACGATGCAACATGGCATCTCGTTCGCAGCGTACCACGCGTCATGGGTTTTATCGGTGGTACATCTGACCGTCCGGCACCAATCAGTGATAAAGAAGTTGATGCGATTATGAATCGCCTTCAGCAGGTTGGTGATAAACCACGGCCAAAAACATTGTTCGAACCAGGCGAAATGGTTCGTGTCAGCGATGGTCCATTCGCAGACTTCAATGGTGTTGTGGAAGAAGTCGATTACGAGAAGAGCCGCCTGAAAGTTTCAGTTTCTATCTTTGGTCGTGCGACACCGGTTGAGCTGGATTTCAGCCAGGTAGAGAAGGCGTAATTTTCGAGCGTATCTTTTGCTGGCTTGCAATAGGTGAGAAATTAACATACAATTCCGCGCCTTTTGTTTTTTAGTAGTCTGGCCTGGATAAGGCGGGGCTGAAATGACAGGGGAGCCTTTTAAATTAAAGGCGATACCACCCACATAGAGGAAAATTATCAATGGCTAAGAAAGTACAGGCCTATGTCAAGTTGCAGGTTGCAGCTGGTATGGCTAACCCAAGCCCTCCAGTAGGTCCTGCTCTGGGTCAGCAGGGTGTTAACATCATGGAATTCTGTAAGGCGTTCAATGCTAAAACTGATAGCATTGAAAAAGGTCTGCCAATTCCTGTTGTGATCACTGTTTATTCTGATCGTTCCTTCACTTTCGTTACTAAAACCCCACCAGCGGCTGTTCTGCTGAAGAAAGCTGCGGGCATTAAATCGGGTTCCGGCAAACCGAACAAAGATAAAGTTGGTAAAGTGACCAGCGCACAGATTCGTGAAATTGCTGAAACTAAAGCTGCGGATATGACCGGTGCTAGTGTTGACGCAATGATGCGTTCAATTGAAGGTACTGCTCGTTCCATGGGCCTGGTAGTGGAGGGTTAATCGATGGCTAAACTGACCAAGCGCATGCGCACAATCCGTGAAAAAATGGATTCAACTAAGCAGTATGACATTAACGAAGCTGTTGTTCTGCTGAAAGAGCTGGCTACCGCTAAATTCGTAGAAAGCGTTGATGTTGCTGTTAATCTCGGCATCGACGCTCGTAAATCTGACCAGAACGTGCGTGGTGCAACGGTACTGCCTCATGGTACTGGCCGTTCCGTTCGCGTAGCTGTATTTACCCAAGGCGCAAATGCGGAAGCTGCTAAAGCAGCGGGCGCTGAACTGGTAGGTATGGAAGATCTGGCTGAACTGGTTAAAAAAGGCGAAATGAACTTTGACGTTGTTATCGCTTCTCCAGATGCAATGCGTGTTGTTGGCCAATTAGGTCAAATCCTGGGTCCTCGTGGTTTGATGCCAAACCCTAAAGTGGGTACTGTAACGCCTAACGTTGCTGAAGCTGTTCAGAATGCTAAAGCGGGTCAGGTTCGTTACCGTAACGATAAAAACGGCATTATCCACACCACCATTGGTAAAGTTAACTTCGACGCTGACAAATTGAAAGAAAACCTGGAAGCTCTGCTGGTTGCGCTGAAAAAAGCCAAACCATCTTCTGCTAAGGGTATTTATATTAAGAAAGTTAGCTTGTCCACTACCATGGGCGCAGGTGTTGCGATTGACCAGTCTGGTCTGAATGCTTCAGCTTAATTTTAGCTGAATGTGATTGTGATTATCGCTTTACCTTGGCGTCAGATTTGTCTAAAATTTGGCGCCTTATGTTTGGCTAGTAAGTTTTTTATTAGCTAAATAAAAAATTTTCGGTTGGAGCTTGGCCTAATCCAAGCCCCGTCCAAGACCGCAGGTGTAAGTAATTACTTAATATTCCTGCGTAGACGGTGACAGAGCCAAATGAAATTTATTTCTGGATTCTGCTCACCGTGTTTTAGAGCTCAGGCCCCTTTATGGTGTTATGAGCGATGTGAGTTCCGGGTTCTTCCCGGTTAATCCAGGAGCAAGAAGCTAATGGCACTAAATCTTCAAGACAAACAAGCGATTGTTGCTGAAGTCAGCGAAGTTGCCAAAGGCGCGCTGTCTGCGGTTGTTGCGGATTCCCGTGGCGTTACTGTAGATAAAATGACTGAACTGCGTAAAGCAGGTCGCGAAGCTGGCGTTTACATTCGTGTTGTTCGTAACACGTTGATCTGCCGTGCTGTTGAAGGTACTGCCTATGAGTGCCTGAAAGAAGCGTTTGTTGGTCCAACCTTGATTGCTTTCTCTAACGAACACCCGGGCGCAGCTGCTCGTCTGTTCAAAGAGTTCGCGAAAGCGAATCCAGCATTCGAGATTAAAGCAGCAGCCTTTGAAGGTGAGTTTATTCCTGCGGCCAATATTGACCGTTTGGCAACACTCCCGACTTACGAAGAAGCAATCGCACGCCTGATGTCAACCATGAAAGAAGCCGTTGCAGGCAAACTGGTTCGTACTCTGGCTGCGTTACGCGAGTCACGCGAGCAGAAAGAAGTAGCTTAATTGCCGATTTCCTTCGTTGCTTTTTAACGTATAAATTATTTCTGAATTTTAGGAACACTTGTTATGTCTATCAATAAAGAACAAATTCTGGACGCAGTTGCAGCCATGTCCGTTATGGATGTTGTTGAACTGATCACTGCAATGGAAGACAAATTCGGCGTTTCTGCTGCTGCGGCGGTAGCTGTTGCTGCTGGCGGTGCTGCTGAAGCTGTTGAAGAACAAACTGAGTTTGACGTTGTTCTGTCTGCTATTGGCGGTAACAAAGTTGCTGTTATCAAAGCAGTACGTGGCGCAACTGGCCTGGGTCTGAAAGAAGCTAAAGATCTGGTTGAAAGCGCTCCAGCTGTACTGAAAGAAGCCATCAGCAAAGATGATGCTGAAGCACTGAAAAAATCTCTGGAAGAAGCTGGTGCTTCTGTTGAGGTTAAGTAAGTTCAGTTTTAAGTTAGCAGCCTGACTTTAAAGGCTGATGGCTGGTGATTTTTTAATCACCAGCCTTTTTGCGCTGTAGGGCATTAGCAGCATTTCCACTGTTTGGCTGTTAATTAACCCCCAAATACTTTTTCCTATTGACGACTTAATATACTGCGTTTTCAGCTACGATCCACTCGGGTAGCTCGGTAGTAATGTAACGCAACGCAATGAAATGATTTAAGAGTAATAGTAATGGGTATTACGGAAAATAATTCAATTTTCTGTTCGAAAAAACAGTGTTGTAAAGCGCTGTCCTTTAGGGCGGGCAGAGTGGGTCACTGATCAGCGAGCTGAGGAACCCTATGGTTTACTCCTATACCGAGAAAAAACGTATTCGTAAGGATTTTGGTAAGCGTCCACAAGTGTTGGATGTACCCTATCTCCTTTCTATCCAACTTGACTCGTTCCAGAAGTTTATCGAGCAAGATCCAGAAGGCCAGAATGGTTTAGAAGCGGCATTCCGTTCTGTATTCCCAATTCAGAGCTACAGCGGCAGTTCGGAGCTGCAATACGTTAGCTACCGTCTTGGTGAGCCAGTGTTTGATGTTAAAGAGTGCCAGATTCGAGGTGTAACTTATTCTGCACCTCTGCGCGTTAAGCTGCGTCTGGTTATCTATGAACGTGAAGCACCGGAAGGCACGGTCAAAGATATCAAAGAGCAAGAAGTCTACATGGGTGAAATTCCGCTCATGACTGACAACGGTACTTTTGTTATCAATGGTACTGAGCGGGTTATTGTCTCCCAGTTGCATCGTAGTCCTGGTGTATTCTTTGACAGCGATAAGGGTAAAACTCACTCATCCGGTAAAGTACTGTATAACGCACGTATTATTCCTTACCGTGGTTCTTGGTTAGATTTCGAATTCGATCCAAAAGATAATCTGTTTGTGCGCATTGACCGCCGTCGTAAATTGCCGGCAACGATTATTCTGCGTGCAATGAATTACAGCACTGAAGAGATCTTGAACCTATTCTTCAGTAAAACGATTTTCGAAATTCGTGACAACAGATTGCAAATGACTCTGGTACCAGAACGTTTGCGTGGTGAAACTGCTTCTTTTGATATTGAAGCAAACGGCAAGGTTTATGTTGAAAAAGGCCGTCGTATTACCGCACGTCATATCCGTCAGTTGGAAAAAGACGAAGTGAACCGTATTGAGGTTCCTGTTGAATATATTGCGGGTAAAGTTGTTGCAAGAGACTACATTGATGTCAATACAGGTGAAATTATCTGTGCTGCTAACATGGAGCTCTCTTTAGATCTGTTGGCACGTTTGAGCCAGTCTGGTCACAAATCTATCGAAACATTGTTCACCAACGATTTAGATCACGGTGCATATATTTCCGAGACACTTCGTGTTGATCCAACCAATGACCGTTTGAGTGCTTTGGTTGAGATTTATCGCATGATGCGTCCTGGTGAACCACCAACCCGTGAAGCGGCAGAAAATCTGTTTGAAAATCTGTTCTTCTCAGAAGATCGTTATGATCTTTCTGCGGTTGGTCGTATGAAATTCAACCGCTCATTGGGCCGGGAAGAAGTTGAAGGCTCAGGTATTCTGAGTAAAGATGACATCATCGATGTCATGAAGAAACTGATTGATATCCGCAATGGTAAAGGTGAAGTCGACGATATCGACCACTTAGGCAACCGTCGTATCCGTTCTGTTGGCGAGATGGCAGAAAACCAGTTCCGTGTTGGTCTGGTACGTGTTGAGCGTGCGGTTAAAGAGCGTCTGTCCTTGGGTGATCTGGATACACTGATGCCTCAGGACATGATCAACGCTAAGCCGATTTCAGCCGCGGTGAAAGAATTCTTTGGTTCCAGCCAACTGTCTCAGTTTATGGACCAAAACAACCCACTTTCTGAAATCACTCACAAACGCCGTATCTCTGCATTGGGTCCAGGTGGTTTAACCCGTGAGCGTGCTGGCTTCGAAGTGCGTGACGTACACCCAACCCACTATGGCCGTGTATGTCCAATCGAAACCCCTGAAGGTCCGAACATCGGTCTGATTAACTCATTGTCTGTTTATGCGCAGACTAACGAGTATGGTTTCCTTGAAACCCCGTATCGTCTGGTTCGTGATGGTGTTGTTACTGATGAAATTCACTATCTGTCTGCGATTGAAGAAGGTAACTTCGTTATCGCACAGGCGAACACCGTATTAGATGATGAAGGTCACTTCGTTGAAGATTTGATAACTTGTCGTAGTTATGGGGAATCCAGCTTATTTAACCGTGAGCAGGTTGAATATATGGACGTTTCCACTCAGCAGGTGGTTTCCGTTGGTGCTTCCTTGATCCCATTCTTGGAACACGATGACGCAAACCGTGCATTGATGGGTGCAAACATGCAACGTCAGGCTGTACCTACTCTGCGTGCTGATAAGCCGTTAGTTGGTACAGGTATGGAACGTGCAGTAGCGGTTGACTCAGGTGTAACTTCTGTTGCTAAGCGCGGTGGTGTAGTTCAGTACGTCGATGCATCTCGTATCGTTATCAAAGTAAACGAAGATGAAATGTATCCGGGTGAAGCAGGTATTGATATTTATAACCTGACGAAATATACCCGTTCTAACCAGAACACCTGTATTAACCAAATGCCATGTGTCTCTCTGGGTGAACCTGTGGAACGCGGCGATGTACTGGCTGATGGGCCATCTACTGACTTGGGTGAACTCGCGCTCGGTCAGAACATGCGCGTAGCGTTCATGCCGTGGAATGGTTATAACTTCGAGGACTCCATCTTAGTTTCTGAGCGTGTCGTCCAGGAAGATCGCTTTACAACCATTCATATCCAGGAACTGGCTTGCGTATCTCGTGATACCAAATTAGGGCCTGAAGAGATCACGGCTGACATCCCTAACGTGGGTGAGGCTGCGCTCTCCAAACTGGATGAGTCCGGTATTGTTTATATTGGCGCAGAAGTGACCGGCGGTGACATTCTGGTGGGTAAAGTGACACCTAAAGGTGAAACTCAGCTAACGCCAGAAGAAAAATTGCTGCGTGCTATTTTCGGTGAGAAAGCGTCTGATGTTAAAGACTCTTCTCTGCGCGTACCAAATGGCGTATCCGGTACGGTTATCGACGTACAGGTATTTACCCGTGATGGCGTAGAAAAAGATAAGCGTGCTTTGGAAATCGAAGAGATGCAACTGCGTCAGGCGAAGAAAGACCTGACAGAAGAGTTGCAAATCTTTGAAGCTGGCCTGTTTGCACGTATCCGTTCTGTTTTGATTTCTGGCGGTATCGAAGCTGAGAAACTGGATAAACTGCCTCGTGAGCGTTGGTTAGAGCTGGGCTTGGCTGATGAAGAGAAACAGAATCAGTTGGAGCAGTTGGCTGAACAGTATGACGAACTCAAAACTGAGTTCGAGAAAAAACTGGATGCTAAACGCCGTAAGATCACTCAAGGTGATGATTTGGCGCCGGGTGTGCTGAAAATCGTCAAAGTTTATCTGGCGGTTAAACGTCAGATTCAGCCTGGTGATAAGATGGCAGGTCGCCACGGTAACAAGGGTGTTATCTCCAAGATCAACCCAATCGAAGATATGCCTTACGATGAAAACGGCACTCCGGTAGATATCGTACTGAACCCATTGGGCGTACCATCACGTATGAACATTGGTCAGATCTTGGAAACGCATCTGGGTATGGCGGCGAAAGGTATTGGCGACAAGATCAATGCGATGCTGAAACAGCAGCAGGAAGTTGCCAAACTGCGTGAATTTATCCAGAAAGCTTATGACCTGGGTGATGAAACCCGTCAGAAAGTTGATCTGAGCACTTTCTCTGATGAAGAAGTTATGCGTTTGGCAGAAAACCTGAAAAAAGGTATGCCAATTGCGACACCTGTGTTTGATGGTGCGAAAGAGAAAGAAATTAAAGAGCTGCTGAAACTGGGTGACTTGCCAACTTCTGGTCAAATTACCCTGTTTGATGGCCGTACCGGTGAGCAATTTGAGCGTCAGGTTACTGTTGGCTACATGTATATGCTGAAGCTGAACCACTTGGTGGATGACAAAATGCATGCCCGTTCAACCGGTTCGTACAGCCTGGTTACTCAGCAACCGCTGGGTGGTAAGGCACAGTTCGGTGGTCAACGTTTCGGTGAGATGGAAGTGTGGGCATTGGAAGCATATGGTGCCGCGTACACCTTGCAGGAAATGCTCACCGTCAAGTCCGACGATGTTAACGGCCGTACCAAGATGTATAAAAACATCGTGGATGGCAACCACCAGATGGAGCCAGGTATGCCGGAATCCTTCAACGTATTGTTAAAAGAGATCCGCTCTCTGGGTATCAACATCGAGCTGGAAGACGAATAAATCGTATTCCCGCTGGTACTGCCTTGAATGGATATGATGGGCAGTTTACCAGCCAGTGGTTGCACTGGTCATAGGGGGGAGCGGCATGTGCTGCTCTCCTGACAGGTCTAACTCCGACAGGAGCCATTTCGTGAAAGACTTATTGAAGTTTCTGAAAGCGCAAACTAAGACCGAAGAGTTTGATGCGATCAAAATTGCTCTGGCCTCGCCAGATATGATCCGTTCGTGGTCATTCGGTGAAGTGAAAAAGCCGGAAACTATTAACTACCGTACGTTCAAACCTGAGCGTGACGGCCTTTTCTGTGCCCGTATTTTCGGACCAGTAAAGGACTATGAGTGCTTGTGTGGTAAATATAAGCGCTTGAAACACCGTGGTGTAATTTGTGAGAAGTGTGGTGTAGAAGTTACCCAAACTAAAGTTCGTCGTGAACGTATGGGTCACATTGAACTGGCTTCTCCAACGGCACACATTTGGTTCTTGAAATCATTGCCATCTCGCATCGGTTTGTTGCTGGATATGCCACTGCGTGATATTGAGCGTGTACTGTACTTCGAATCCTATGTGGTTGTAGAAGGCGGTATGACCAGCTTGGAACGCAGTCAGATCCTGACAGAAGAGCAATACTTGGATGCACTGGAAGAGTTTGGTGATGAATTCGATGCGAAGATGGGAGCGGAAGCTATCCAGTCTTTGCTGAAAAATCTCGATCTGGAAAATGAGTGTGAAACGTTGCGTGAAGAGTTAAACGAAACTAACTCTGAAACTAAACGTAAAAAGCTGACCAAACGTATTAAACTGTTGGAAGCCTTTATTCAGTCTGGCAACAAACCAGAATGGATGGTTCTGACGGTTCTGCCAGTTCTGCCACCGGATTTACGTCCATTGGTTCCACTGGATGGCGGCCGTTTTGCCACTTCGGATCTGAACGATCTCTATCGTCGTGTTATTAACCGTAACAACCGTTTGAAGCGCCTGTTGGATCTGGCTGCGCCAGATATCATTGTTCGCAACGAAAAACGTATGTTGCAGGAAGCGGTCGATGCTTTGCTGGATAACGGTCGTCGTGGTCGTGCCATTACTGGTTCTAACAAGCGTCCGCTGAAATCCTTGGCTGATATGATCAAGGGTAAACAAGGTCGTTTCCGTCAGAACCTGTTGGGTAAACGAGTTGACTATTCCGGTCGTTCCGTAATTACTGTAGGTCCTTACCTGCGTCTGCATCAGTGTGGTCTGCCTAAGAAGATGGCACTGGAGCTGTTTAAGCCATTCATCTATGGCAAGCTGGAACTGCGTGGTTTAGCGACCACGATTAAAGCAGCCAAAAAGATGGTTGAGCGTGAAGAGGCGGTGGTATGGGATATCTTGGATGAAGTCATTCGTGAACACCCGGTTCTGCTGAACCGTGCACCGACACTTCACCGTTTGGGTATTCAGGCATTCGAACCGGTTCTGATCGAAGGTAAAGCGATTCAGTTGCACCCACTGGTGTGTGCGGCATATAACGCCGACTTCGACGGTGACCAGATGGCTGTTCACGTACCGCTGACACTGGAAGCCCAGTTAGAAGCGCGTGCGCTGATGATGTCTACTAACAACATCTTGTCTCCAGCGAGTGGTGAGCCAATCATCGTTCCATCTCAGGACGTTGTTCTGGGTCTATACTACATGACCCGTGACTGTGTTAACGCTAAAGGCGAAGGCATGGTATTGACCGGGCCTAAAGAAGCAGAACGCGTATATCGTGCAGGTCTGGCTTCTCTGCATGCCCGCGTTAAAGTCCGTATCTCTGAAGAAGTGAGAGATGGTGAAGGTAATGTCACAACCAGCACGGGTCTGGTTGATACAACCATTGGTCGTGCAATCCTGTGGATGATTGTACCAAGAGGTCTGCCTTACTCTCTGGTTAACCAACCATTGGGTAAAAAAGCTATCTCTAGGATGTTGAACACTTGTTACCGTGTGATGGGCCTGAAACCAACGGTTATCTTCGCTGACCAGATCATGTACACCGGTTTTGCCTACGCTGCACGTTCAGGTGCATCTGTTGGTATTGATGACATGGTTATCCCAGAGAAAAAAGCTGGGATCATTATGGAAGCAGAAGCGGAAGTTGCTGAAATTCAGGAACAGTTCCAGTCTGGTCTGGTAACAGCTGGCGAACGGTATAACAAAGTTATCGATATCTGGGCTGCGGCAAACGAGCGTGTTGCTAAGGCCATGATGGAAAACCTGTCTACCGAAACAGTCATTAACCGTGATGGTGAGGAAGAACAACAAGTTTCCTTCAACAGCATCTTTATGATGGCTGACTCCGGTGCGCGTGGTTCTGCCGCTCAGATCCGTCAGTTGGCGGGTATGCGTGGCTTGATGGCTAAGCCAGACGGTTCCATCATCGAAACCCCAATTACGGCGAACTTCCGTGAAGGTTTGAACGTACTCCAGTACTTCATTTCAACCCATGGTGCTCGTAAAGGTTTGGCGGATACCGCACTGAAAACGGCGAACTCTGGTTACCTGACTCGTCGTCTGGTTGACGTGGCGCAAGACTTGGTTGTTACAGAAGATGACTGTGGTACGCACGACGGTATTCTGATGACGCCGGTTATTGAAGGTGGTGATGTTAAAGAACCGCTGCGCGAGCGTGTATTGGGTCGTGTGACGGCGGAAGATGTTCTGAAACCGGGTACTGCTGACATTCTGCTTCCACGTAACACCCTGTTGAATGAAAAATGGTGTGATCTGTTAGAAGAGAGCTCTGTTGACAGCATTAAAGTACGTTCTGTTGTAAGTTGTGAAACTGACTTCGGTGTTTGTGCTAACTGCTATGGTCGTGACCTTGCTCGCGGACACATTATCAATAAAGGTGAGGCGGTTGGTGTTATTGCGGCTCAGTCCATCGGTGAGCCGGGTACACAGCTGACGATGCGTACGTTCCATATCGGTGGTGCGGCGTCTCGTGCGGCAGCGGAATCCAGCATTCAGGTGCGTAATAAAGGTAGCCTGAAACTGTTTAACGCTAAATCCGTGACCAACTCCGCAGGTAAACTGGTGATTACTTCCCGTAACACTGAACTGTGTTTGATCGACGAATTTGGTCGTACTAAAGAAAGCTATAAAGTGCCTTACGGTGCGGTACTGGGTAAAGGTGATGGCGAAACAGTTAATGGCGGTGAAACCGTTGCTAACTGGGACCCACACACCATGCCAGTTGTCAGTGAAGTATCAGGTATCATCCGTTTTGCTGACATGGTAGATGGCCAGACCATTACCCGTCAGACGGATGAGCTGACGGGCCTGTCTTCACTGGTTGTTCTGGATAGTGCAGAGCGTACCGGTAGTGGTAAAGATCTGCGTCCGGCGCTGAAAATCGTTGATGCCAAGGGTGACGATGTCTTGATCCCAGGTACTGATATGCCTGCTCAATATTTCCTGCCGGGCAAAGCGATTGTTCAGCTAGACGATGGCATCAGCATCTCTGCGGGTGACACCTTAGCGCGTATTCCTCAGGAATCCGGCGGTACGAAAGATATTACCGGTGGTCTGCCACGTGTTGCTGACTTGTTCGAAGCACGTCGTCCGAAAGAGCCAGCTATCCTGGCTGAAGTCAGCGGTATTGTCTCCTTTGGTAAAGAAACTAAAGGCAAACGCCGTTTGGTTATCTCCCCATTAGATGGTGGTGATGCTTACGAAGAGATGATCCCTAAATGGCGTCAGCTCAACGTGTTCGAAGGTGAAGTGGTTGAACGTGGTGACGTGATCTCTGATGGTCCAGAGTCTCCACACGACATCTTGCGCCTGCGTGGTGTTCATGCGGTTACCCGTTACATCACCAACGAAGTTCAGGAAGTTTACCGCCTGCAAGGGGTTAAGATTAACGATAAACACATTGAGGTTATCGTTCGTCAGATGCTGCGTAAAGCAACCATTGAAAGTACAGGTAGTTCCGAGTTCTTGGAAGGCGAACAGGTTGAATATGCCCGCGTTAAAGTAGCAAACCGTAAGCTGGAACAAGAAGGTAAAGTGCCTGCAACTTATGGCCGTGACCTGTTGGGTATCACCAAAGCGTCTCTGGCGACTGAATCCTTCATCTCTGCGGCATCGTTCCAGGAAACGACCCGCGTGCTGACTGAGGCTGCGGTTGCGGGTAAACGTGATGAGCTGCGTGGCTTGAAAGAAAACGTCATCGTCGGTCGTCTGATCCCTGCTGGTACGGGTTATGCTTACCATCAGGAGCGCATACGTCGTCGCCAGTTGAATGAGCCTGCTGAGGCACCACAAGTGAGTGTTGATGAGGCTACTGCGAACTTGGCAGAACTGTTGAATGCCGGTTTTGGTGGTGATAAGAAGTAATTCTTAGAACACGTTAGCTAATTAAATGCCCTCCTTTTTGGAGGGCATTTCAACTTGTTGATAACGTGCCAATTTTTACTTGGTGCTCTGTTTTAATCGAATTCCATTCACCAAATAGAACTTGCCGCCACGTTAAGAATCCTCTCCTCAAATTTTTCTTTCCGAAAAGAGTTCACTTGAAGACTTTGTTCCTCACAATCATCTGGCACGTAAAAAGTCGATGCGGATATTGATCTTGAATATATCCGCGAGGGCTACCGGAGCGTTTGTGGTTAAACGGAAAATCCGTAGTGGGTACCGTCGGGTAACTCGATATCGAGACGCAGCTTGCTACCCGTTGCCTCAACGTAACGTTTGAGGGAAGACAGTTTCAAGTCGCGGCCAAACTTCTCCATGTCAGAAACCGTGGGTTGCTTGATACCAAGAGCCAGAGCTATTTCTCCTTGAGTCTTTTGTACCCGCTCACGGAGTTCTGCCAGATGGATGTTTAGCAACATCTCTGTTGCCGCAGCTTATGCATTGGCAACAACTTCGGGCTTTTCATTTGCTAATATTTGATCAAGAGTTCTTGCCATAGTGTTTACTCCTTTTTTAGCTTTTCCAGATGTGCCGTGAACTCACGGTCAGCAATCGGAATCATCGTTTCATAAAACCGTTTCTCGTTTCCGGTTTTGTTACCGGCGCAAAGCAAAATTCCTCTCCGCTTGGGGTCGAACGCAAAGAATGCTCGGAGCGGGTCGCCTTTGCTTTGGACACGTAATTCTTTCATGTTGCTGTGGCATGAACCGTTCACAGTATCTGCGTATGGCCTGGGTAACATAGGGTCTCTTTCCCGAAGTGCTATTATTGAAGCTAGCATATTGGCCCTGTCGGTGTCATCCAAAGCATCGAACCATGCATCAAAGGTGTCCGTCGTTTCAATAGCCCACATAACTACTCTTTACTCAATATAGGTCAAATGCTATATAGATAAAAAAAGTTGCGGAAAGAATGGGGGTTACGCCGCCAACGGTGACGAAAATGGAAAATAATGTAACAAAAGCTAGTATAGAAACATTAGTGCGCTATGCGCAAGCCTGTGGTATCCAGAACCCACAAATTACGTTGTAATTCTCTGTTCTATGGGGTTAGGGCATTACTAACCCTTCCTTCCATACTTTGACCCTATTAATGAAATTCTTGTAAAAGCAGGAGGTAAAATAATCGTGTGAATTAATTCCCCGCCCATCTTGGAAAACTGAGTATGACCACACTTGATGAATTGCTTGAAAAACGCAGCCCTGAAAGCCGCTATAGGATTGCTAAAAAAGTTGATGAAATGAAGCGGGA
The DNA here is from genome assembly GCF_042879335.1 of Photorhabdus sp. RM96S. Lineage (NCBI taxonomy): Bacteria > Pseudomonadati > Pseudomonadota > Gammaproteobacteria > Enterobacterales > Morganellaceae > Photorhabdus > Photorhabdus sp. RM96S. The sequence goes on from NZ_JBHFKT010000016.1 coordinate 88,831, forward strand.
GATAGGGCTTTATCAGTTCCGCAAGGCCCGTGATGTTTTACAAACTGAGCTGGCAGCTGTGCTTGGGATCAAACAACCAACTGTTGCTAAAATGGAACAGTCTGATAATGATCCTTAAATATTATGGCGTTGTTTCAGTAAAAGCGGCAGAACTCGTCGTTCTGCCCGCTGAGGTTCGTGTCAGACTTGTCAAGCATGAGCGCGACAGCCAATGAAGTGGGAATCTTCGTGTTCAATCGGGTGGGGAATAGTCTTTGGTATTGGCAAAATTACCTTAGCTATGTAAGGGATATTATTCGATATGCAGAAATAGCTCATCGTATTTAATTCAAGGGGCTGGTCAATATAATTATTTCATTTAAAGTCCCATCACATAGAATTTATGAAAGATTATTCTCTTTAAGGTGCCTATTTTTATCCGTATTCTTGCATGATTGATGAAGACTTAAATTTAATTTTTCAGGATAAATAATCGTAGTTTTTCTCTTGTTGGATCTTTAAATTATGATACAGGTCATAAAATACAATATTTCATGATTCATATATTCGTAAATGAATATAAACTAAAAATGAGCAGCCATTGTCGCCAATATAAAATAATGGGGCAAAATAATGGAGAATGGAGTAAACCTGAATTATGAAGATATAACGGAAGAGAATTATATCCTAATAAATAATTTTTATAAGCGTGATATAGGGAGCTTGGATTATTTCATTTGGAAAAATATGAAAGAAAAGAAGTATCATCTTTCCAGTGAGATAAAAGCATTTTTTTATAAAAGAAACGATATATGCTTGTCAATTCTTATAACAAGAAAGTGTGAATTCACTCTTAAACACAGACGAGTATCCATTAATATGCTTAGCGATTTTGGGATAGATGAAAGTGTAAAATCACCAACTTTGATAATAGAAAGTGCTAAACAAACACATAGTAATGATGTAGATGCGACGGTTTGTTACTCAGATGAAAGAAAGATCAAATGTTATTCAAAAATTTTCGAAAAATACATCTGTAGCAGAGTGAACGTTTTTGATTTTACAGAAGTAGTAGTAGAAGAATGTACTAAAGTCAATGTAGACCTGAGAGATTTTAATGAAATAGATAATATTAATAAAATCAATTTTTTCGGCAGGGAAGTAAATAACAATTGGATTGCTTACTCAAAGCAGTGTCCTCATTACAGTGATATTAAGTTGTTAACTGTTGGGAAAGAACTCGCGATATTAGGTTTTGATGATACCACGGTAGAGGTGATAGGTTTATCAAATACAGCTCCCGGTACAATTATATCTGTGATTGATTCTTGTCTTGCTATTAGGACAAAATGCAGAATAATCTTACCAAATCCTATTTATTCTGAGCTACAAAGTAGATTGAGTAAACATAGTATTATAAATAAATTGAGCATGATGATTGCCTGGCATACCGAAGAAAACTTCAATTTGCGTCATGAGGATATATTTATCAGTAGAATCGACAAACGATAAGAGGAGTTTAAAATGGGCTGTATTTTTTGTCACCCAGAATCTTCCTTTGAAAAAGATAAAATACTTTTACAAGGAGAATATTTCTATGCGTTCGTACCTAAAGGCCAGATAATTGAGGGCTATATAATAATTGCCACCAATAAATGTGAGACTGATTTAGGGGGATACCGTTGCTTTGCAGAAATATACGATGAAGAGGTAATAAAAGAACTGAAACAGTTTAAGGATATAATAAATGATTTTTATCTCGAATATTACAATATAAGCAATCCTCTTTGCTATGAAAATGGACGAGCCGGTGGTTGTATCATCATGGACCCGAATCAAAAGTATTGTTACCATGCACATTTATGTTGTTTCCCTACCGAGATTGATCTTCATAATAAATTAAAGGATCAATTTAAAATACATACAATAGACTCATTGGATGAACTTAAGATGTTCGGTGAGGCTGGTCCCTATATTTACGTTGAAGATAGTGGTAATAAGTATATTTTTACGATAGGTGAATCAGATTTTATTGAGAGAGGAATGATAAGGACCGTATTGGCAAATAATTTAAATGTGCCTGAAAGATCCGATTGGAGAGATAATGAAGGAATAAATGAGATGGATGCGACTGCTAAAAAATTCAAATTATATCTTAGTAACCATATGGAGATTGGATAATGTTATATGCAGATGTAGCTTCTACTTCATGGCCAAAATCACAAGAAGTGAAGGACATGATAAATATGTATTTGGACACTCTTGGGGTAACTCCAGGGCGCTCTTTATCGCAACAATCTAAAAAGGTTACGGACCTCGTTGAAGAGTGCCGACACGAATTCATCGAACAAACAAAATTAAATGGTCATGGGACAGTAATTTTTAACTCAGGAGCCACATATTCACTCAACGAATGTATAAAAGGTACGCTTAAACCGGGTGATAATGTCATTACTACCCATTTAGAACATAACTCAGTACTTAGGCCGATAAACCATTTAAAAGATATTGGGGTAAGTAGTCAATTTATCGATGTGACAGAGGGTGAAATTGATATGTCGCATTTGGAGTTTTTATTAAAGAATAAGAAAACTAAGTTATTAGTGGTTCATAGTTGCTCTAATACTATTGGTACATTTTGTAATATAGATGAAATAGGAAAATTGGCACATTTATACGGTGCGATGGTTTTAGTTGATGGTTCTCAATCTTTTGGTTCACAAGCAATTGATTTATCGAAAGGTAATATTGATTACCTTGTTTTTAGCGGACACAAAAGTTTAGGAGGAGTATCAGGTATTGGGGGGTACTTTATTCTTGATAATGGATTTTCTCATAATGAATTAATCCAGGGTGGGACAGGTGTATTATCAAGATTAACTACACAACCAACTGGAATACCATACAAATATGAATCAGGAACTCAAAACACTATTGGCATACTTTCATTGCTATCGTCTATAAGGCGTTTAAAAAAAATTGGAATAGAGAACATTCAAAATAAATTACAAACTTTGCGTACAACTCTTATTGATGAGTTATCACAATTAAATAAGGTTAAATTAATTTGCAAACATAAAGTCGGGTTACCAATAATTCTTTTTACAGTAGAAGGTTATCATCCCGGAGAAGTCTCTTATATACTAGAAAACAAATACAATATTATTACCCGTCCCGGATTACAATGCGCACCGTTAGCTCATAAAAAATTTGGAACTTATCCTGATGGCGCTGTTCGAGTTAGCCTTGATACGTCGCATACAAAGGAAGATATTTTGAGAATAAAATCTGCCTTAGTTAAAATCACTGAGGAAAATCATAAAGAAGATACTGATAATTAATGAGAATAGTTCAGGAAATTTTGGTGATTTAGCAATAAGCGAGCTGCGAGTAAAATATTTATAGTTCATTATTTTAATATTAAAAAACAACAAGTTACCGATAAGAAATAGCTTGGAAATCACTAGGGGAATTAATTTTATATTTATTTCAAAAGAATGAAAATATGTCATTAATCACCATTGGTAAATAATACAATGATATAACTTAATAAATATATGATTTTATAAGGAAGTGATATGCATTTAATTAACAACAATAGCATATGAGAATATATACCCTATGGATTTCAAGATGGATCGCGACGGCAAGGGAACGAATCCCCGGGAGCATAGATAACGATGTGACCGGGGTGAGTGAGTGCAGCCAACAAAGAGGCAACTTGAAAGATGACGGATATAGATGAATATGCTTAACAAGAATGAACGTTATCTAATCGATTTAATGAGTGGTAAATTGAATTATATACATATTGATAGAAACGGAGATTTTAACAATACAAACATAGACTGGAAAGATACTTTAATTTTATCTGGTTCTTTTAATCCACTTCATAAAGGCCATGAAGAATTAAAAGAAATTGCTACAGCGATGACTAAAATAAAACCCTATTATGAACTGTCAATCAAGAATGCGGTAAAACTTACCATTTCAACCGATGAAATTTTCGAGAGGATAAGACAATTTAAGGGGAAAGGTGATATAGTTTTAAGTGACGCTAAAATTTTTACTGAAAAATCGCATATTTACCAAGGGGCAATTTTTGTCATTGGCGCTGATTTATGCCAAGAAATTAATAATCCTATTTATTATGGAGGTGAGGAGGGATTAAAAAAATCTCTTATGAAAATTAAGAATAATAATTGTAGATTTCTGGTGGCTGGACGTTTTTTTAATAATAAATATCATACAATTGATGATTTGATGAATATTAGCAAGGAACATCGATTTCTATTTGAATCTATTCCAGAAAAGCTATTTCGCTTAGATATATCATCAACAGAAATAAGGTTAATGAACAAAGAATAGGAGATAGGTCATGAGTAAAGAAAATAATAAAAAACTGCTGGATGGCAAAATTAATTTAAATTCAACATATTTAACCAAAGAGATTCAGAGAAGATTAAAGCAAGCTTCATTTATATTTAATCCTAGTCATGGAACTTTACATTGCCAGTTAAATAGTTCACAAATTAAATTATTTTCTGAAATATGTATGTTCTTGGAACAGGATGATAACTTAGATATTCTTGCCTCTTGTATACACGACTTATGGTGTGCAAAATATTTAGTTGATAATAAAACTGCTATGCAAGACTCAATAACAAAACTTGAAATTGAGTACAACTTACAAGTTAATTTTTTAAAACCTTATCAAGCATTCACTGAAAAAGAAAAGAAGTTTGAGAAAAGGTTAATAAAGAGTGATCTGAGTATTATATTGGAAGTAATAAAAGAGACTTATTTATATGATGATAATATTGTGTCTGACAATTTTAATTATGAGAGCTTACTTTCTACCAACGATACTATTTTTTCTGATTTAATGACAATATTAGGCCACAGTGACAGCGTAATAGAAGTTGCAGCAAAAAGAATCCATGCTAGCTGGTTTGATATAATGAAAGAATTTTATGCCCATGATGAAAGAGTTCAATTCCAAGAAAAGCCAAACATTGACAACTCAGATTTTATAAAAAACAGGGATGGGATACGCATTGATCTCGCCGCTATTTATATAGTACTTATGGAAATAAAATATAATAACTTTTGCATGGAGATTTAAAATGATACATCTATTTCTATCACCTCATTTAGATGATGTAGCTTTAAGCGCTGGCGGTTTAATACATAAATTAGTTTCAGAAAATCAAAAGGTGGTTGTTTTAACATTTTTTACTGAATATGACGAAAATATTACATCTCATTATTCACATTCTGCACATAATGATAATATGTATTCATTTATAAAACTTTATTCAAAGCGAGTTAATGAGGATATTGCTTTTTGCAATAAATTATCAGCGATTCCAATACATGGTAAAATTTTAGATTGCATTTACAGAGCCGATCAATATGGTGAACCTATATATAAAAATTCCGCCATGATTTATAGTGGTCAGATACATAAATCGGATGATGCATCCGATATGGCTCAAGATCTCATCGACAAAACATTATTAAATTATCAACCTGATTATATATATGCCCCTTTGGGAATAGGTCGACATGTAGACCACATCATAATAAATAATCTTGTAAATAATATAAAAGGTTCACGTAAGTTAAAAATATTACTTTATGAAGATTTCCCTTATGTTTTAGGTGAATATCCTATTGTTAACCCTGATAGTTTGGAAAATGCTTTATTAAGAAATAACAAATTTGATAAATGTGCCATATTGGTGGATATTGATTTAAAAGAAAAAGCGCAAAACATCCTATTTTATGAGTCTCAATTAGAACCTTTGTTTGATAATAAAGAAAATATTTTGATTTCATTAGAGAAATATCATGGAACTATTAATGAAATAAAAGTTCAAGAGCGTTTTTGGTTAATTCAATAAAGGATTTGTAATGAAAAAGATATTCATAATATACCATGATCTTTTTTTGAATGGATATGGTGGGGTAGAAACGGTATGTTTTAATTTAATAAGTCTGATTGGCCGTGCCAACATTGAAATTGATTTCATTTTCATATCTCTAAATGAGAAAAATAGAGTTGAAAATCGTGCTTGGCTATCTAATACCCAACATATCTCCTTAGCATCAAGCAATGATAAGTCTCGCCAGGATATAGCATGTGAACTGTCCTTGATATTAGAAACATTTCACCCCGAGATTCTAATAAGTTTAGACACAACATCTTGTAATATTGCTCGACTTTCTTGTGAAAAGATTAATTTCCCGGTAAAAACTTATTCTTGGCTGCATACATCCATTAGAAATCCTACCCCACAGAAAATTAAAGATTTATTCTGTGCCGACGAGCACCTTGTCATCAGTTCTGGCTTAAGAGATCAAATGTTATCCTTTGGAATAAAAACAGAGAAGCTTCATCTTATTTTCAATCCTATCAAGATGAATCCCTTTATAATTCCTCAACCAAAACACATAGCTAGATTCTTATATGTTGGAAGAATTCTTGCCTATAAGTCAAAAAATTTAACTGAACTACTTTTAGCTCTTTCACAATTGCATGGTCATTGGGAGTTACATATAATAGGTTCTGGTGAAGATGAGGGTTATTTGAAAGAATTATCTTCGCAACTCAATATAAATAACAATATTATTTGGCACGGTTGGCAAGATCAGCCTTGGGAATTTGTGATGGATAATATAAAAGAGGTATCAGCTTTTATTTTAACATCAAAATATGAAGGTTTTGGCATGGTATTAGCGGAAGCAATATCTTATGGTATCTATTGTATAAGTTCAGATTGTCAATGTGGTCCGAGTGATATTATTAATGATTTTAATGGTGAGCTTTATAAGTCAGGTAGTATTCTTGAGTTATCTAAAAAATTACAACTCATTATTGATGAATGTAAAATAAGAGATCACCAAGCAATAAAAAATTCTATTGCCTTTCTTTATGAAGATAATTGCCTGTTAAGAATCATTAAGGCTTTACCTGTATTAGCTCAGATCTAATGTACGACAGTTATTAGTTCAAAAACGCGTTGCTATCTATCTCTAGTCAAATCGGAGGATTGGCAGCAGAATATGGCATCATTTTTCCGCAACGCTCCGCTGCCTGAAGCACTTGAGGATGTAAATAATGGATTAACTGCTATTGCACGCAGGGTTTTGAAACAACTCTATGAAGACTGGCTGATACTGATTCAACAAACAGAGGAAATAGAAGGAACCTTTAAGTCGCATTCATCGCAAACGGCTCAGTGGCAGCAATGCGGTATTTTAATCTAGGGTGCCAGAGCAGCCATAAAATAGATGTAATCGTTATAACTTGAATGGAATGGAGTTATCTCCTGAAGAATACAGGCCCTTCTTCACAGTGGTTAACAACGTCTTTTAGGCTCGTCGTTAAATAGGTGGAAAATGCCTCTTGTCCTACACTTCTGTCGTATATAGGTGCGGGTATAAATCGTCTCATTTCGTTGTGAAAGTGACCAGAAGCAACAATAATTTCAATCGAGTCGATTCTGGCTTGAAGCAATTCTTCAAAGTTATCAAGATGATAATCTGATACTTTTCTTTTAATGAGTTCTATGTCTGGTGTTGTATTTTGCTGGCTTAACCATAATAAATCCCACATATCGCGGTATCGAATGTGAGATGTAGCAGCAGGGAATGCTATCAGCTTATCGGCCATGATTTCAGGCAGGGTTTCGACAGACACAAGGACATCAGCATATCCGTCGGGTAACACCGAATAATTTCTCGTCAATGAACGGGGGGTGTTTGTATACGCAGGAATATTGGCGATTTCTATTTTTATGCGCTGTTTTGGCAGGTCTTTACGTTCAGGCGCAGTAGTGACGGATATTTGCCATTTATCCACTTTTACTTCTGCATACTCCGGTTTGTTTCGTAGTTCATTTGGTTCCTTTACCGTGACCTCAAGCCCATATCGTACACCCAGGTATTTCTCGATACATTCTTTGATTCTACTCAAATCAGCCGAACAGAAACCACGCCCACCAGCAAAACCCAGATCTTCGCTAAATCGGTTAGAGCCGTAGCAGAGCCTTAGCGATGTACCATCCTGAAAGGTAATCTCCTTGAGTAAACCGTCCTTAGAAAGACAAAACAGGATGTCATAATGCAACAGTTCTTTTTCTACAACTGGCCTTAGGTTTGCCAGTCTGTCCTGTTCAATGACTTCATCGACAATGGCGTTAAAGTTAACTTGGTTAGACATAGTTGAGTTCCTCCAGCTGAACTAAATGCATATTCCTCCCCACTCTTTTTTGGTCACGCAGAGCAGTCTCTTTTTTTGCGATACGCAGGGGGCCACGGCTTTCTAACGTTGCCTTCAGAATTTCGCTAGGCTCTCTGCTGGTGTGGGTGATTTCAATGACTCCCCACGGTGTTTTAAACTCTCCAACTCTGCCAGTAGACATGATTGTCAGGCGGTCGATTGGGATTTGTGAGATGAACCCATATTGAGATAAAGCTGACTCTAGGCTGATGTAATTATATTCGCCTCGTCGGATATTTTTGGCGATAGTCTCCAGGGGATAGCTTCCCATGCTGGCTCGCGTATAGACATAAACCCCTTTGGTAATGCGAAGTAACAGTCCGGCTTTGATGAGGCGATCAATAGATTTTTGCAATGTCCGAGAAGTCTCGTCAGCAAAGATGATTTCCAAATCCTGTAAAAGGAAAATGGCTCTTCCCATTTTGCTGAACTCATCTAATTTGTTAATTGCTGTGAGTCTATCCATTTTATTATCTTTACTCTAAAACCCCTTTAAAGGGTGTTTTGTGTATAGATATCCATCATGACAATTATTTGTATACATAAAACCCCATTTCCGGGGGATGTGTGTAAAAAGGAGTTAGGCCCAATGCCCTCCTTTTCGGAGAGCATTTGTATTGAATGAATTAATGTCTGGTTTACCCCTTGTTTTTGACACTATTGATAAACGTTTCTCGTGCAGTTGAAGATCCAAGGCGTTCCGCTTCATCCAGAAGATTAAGGGCCTTCTCAATATTGCCATTATTAATTTCCTTTTTAATTGCATCACTGAAATAACGTTCTGTATCATTCAGGACCGGTTTGACTTTTTGCGGAATAGGTGGCGTTACGGTGGCTTGTGTTGGCCCGACAATGATCGGTTCTTGTGCCGGACTTGAGAAGACTTGACCAATCGTAATATTGCCAGCGTTTTGTTCTGATTTTACTTTTAACTTCAACGTGCCGGTTTGCGTATGGCGGGCAACGGGATCGGGAATCTCGGGAACAGCATTACCGACGCCTTGAGCGTAAGCTTTGGCGGGATCAACCATTTGTGTGGATTTCTGCAAATCGGTACGGGTGGTGTAGACCAGTATGTAAATTTGTTGTTGCCCTAGTGCTGGCGTCAGTTTTAGTTTGCCTTCCAGCCGATCGGTGGACATGACACCCGGACGTTCATAGGGGAAATAACTGCTCGGGTAAAATGCGGCAGGGCGTAACCCTTGATCCAGTACTAAAACATTTGGTACGTAAACTTGTTTATCTTGCACTAAACTGCTCAGGGTAATATCCAGAGAGCCTCGGTTTGCCGGCAGCGAGAATGCCGCTATCGGCCCTTGAATATCTCCCTCATTAAGATGCTGCGACATGGCATTGAGGATAATGGTCTGTGTATCGCTGGTATTAATCGGTTGCCAGCTCAGTTTTTGTAATGCTGTTGTTGAGAGAGAAGGGACAATAGTGTCCTGTGTCGTGGTTGCTTGAGTTGTTGTAGTGATAGGTGTTGCATAGCTTATCAGAGGAGCTGCGCTACAGAGTAAAGCACTAAGGCAAAATGAGAGCAGTTTGGTTTTCATCTCTTACCCTTGTTCGGTTGAAAAAAAGAGACTGATACCCACGGTCAAGAGGTATATCAGTCCAAAAGGCGTTAACCATTACAAATCATTTGATCTGAGATCAAATCGTTGTAACCGGATTACCACCAAGCTTCGAATTGGGCGCCAAAGGTAAATTCATCATCGTCACCACGGCTGAATTTATGCGTTGCGGTATCACGGTAGGCCATTCCATCGATGTAACCGTCTTTTTTGTTCGCATTACCCCATTTTTCATCCCATTTTGCATAAGTGACGAACAGGCGAATGGCCGGACGCGACCAAATGCTGTCACCTGCCTGCCATTGTTGGGCTAGAGTGATTTTGTACTGATCATTGGTGTCATGAGTACGTTGGGATTTGACGTTATCATAGCCAATGTCCAGCAGGGTGCTCATCGTGGGCGTCCATTTGTACATTGGACGTACACCAACCGTATACCATGTGTTGCCATTGTTGTTGTCACGGTCAGTATCCTGATACATCGCTACGTACATGAGATCCCATTTTTCTGCGAGATTAATCGCGCCATGATTCAGAATACGTAGCATATAACCGTCATTGTTTACGCTGGCGCCTTCAGAATGACCGCTATTGGAGGAAGTCATGGAATCTGTCGCGTACTGTACGACAAATTTGTTGAAGCCCCCTAACATGCTCTGTGTATGTTCGGCGGTAAACATGAAACCATCTTTGGAAGCATGACGGTCAAGCTGGTAGTGGTCTCGTGCATTGGCACGCCCATAGTCAAAACCAAGTTCCAGATTACCGCCTGGGTTAACCTCCAAGCCGGATAGACGTATATCGTAGACATCATTGGAGGTGGGAATTTCTTTGCGCTGACCAGCAATCCAGCCATAAGAGCCACCAGATTCAGTGTTACGGGTGACGGCCAGAGAGAGCTTACTAAAGCCGAGATCAATATCTTGCAAGCCCGCCCCCGGACCAGAGATATCCCAGTAGTAGAAGTCAATCATATGCACGTCATGGCGCTGGTAGAAGCGTTTACCTGCCCATAATGTTGAACCGGGTAACCAGTCGATGACGTTCTTCGCTTGAACATTCACCTCACGGAACGCAGGGTCGGTGGATTCCCAATCATTTTTTTGCGCCACAGAATAAGCCACGTTGGTATCGAAGTAGAAACTCTTATTGCCATCCTTCCATAGCTCTTGGCCTAGCTTAAGCTCAGCATAGGTTTCACATTCATTACCTAAACGGTATTTGCTCTGTGCGCCAGTGCTTTGGAAACACTGTTGCTCACCGCCGCTACCGGTCCAACCAATACCAGAACGGGCGTAGCCGTGGAATTCTACGGCTGACGCTTGAATAGACAGTAATCCGGCCATAATGGTTAGTGAGATAGGTAATATACGCATTGATTTCATCAAGTATTCTCCTGTCGTTTTTTGATTAGCTCAGGCTTAAACCCCGGGTTCTTCATGCAGACGTTGGCATGCCGTTCCGTCTTCCCGGAATAAATGGCAGCGGTGAGGGGGTAGCCCGATGGTGAAGGTGGACCCTTCTTCCACCAGCACAACATCAGGCTGGCGGTAAACCAGATTTTGATGAATGGCCGGGATTTCAATGTGAACCTGGGTTTCATTGCCTAACTGCTCGACAACCTGCACTATGCCTTCCAACGTGACATCAGCGATATCACTTGGCAGGAGGTGTTCAGGACGTATCCCTAGAGAGACATTACTGCCTACTTTTACCCCCTTGCTTTCTACGGGCAGCCAGATTTGTTGTTGGTTGGGCAGAGTAATCTGTACCTGATCAATAGCGGTAGCCGTGACTTTAACTGGCAGGAAATTCATTTTGGGTGAACCAATAAAGCTGGCAACAAAGCGATTAACCGGGTAATGGTAAAGTTCAAGAGGTTTGCCAATCTGGGCAACATCTCCACCATCCAGTACCACGATTCTGTCGGCCAGCGTCATCGCTTCAACCTGATCGTGGGTGACATAAATCATCGTACGTTGCAATCGTTTGTGCAGGCGTGAGATTTCAATGCGCATTTGGACCCGCAGCGCGGCGTCCAGGTTGGAAAGAGGTTCGTCTAACAGAAAAACACTGGGTTCAGCGACCAGAGTACGGCCAATAGCAACGCGTTGACGTTGCCCACCTGATAGGGCTTTAGGGCGGCGATCAAGCAGGTGAGCGAGTTGGAGCATCTCGGCAATTTGCTTTACCCGTTGCTGAATATCACTTTTTTTGGCGCCAGCCAGCTTCATGCCAAATGACATATTGTCTGCAACAGACAGGTGGGGATACAGGGCATAAGACTGAAAAACCATCCCAACGCCGCGTTTGGCGGGAGGCACATCGTTCATTCGAATGTTATTGATCAGCAAATCACCGGAAGTCACATCTTCCAGACCCGCAATCATCCTTAATATTGTCGATTTTCCACAACCTGATGGACCGACAAAAACGATAAATTCGCCTTCTTGTATCTCAAGGTTGATGTTCTTGGAAATAATAGTTTCACCATAAGCCTTCGATACATTATGTAATGTGACGCTCGACATGTGTTCCCCCGGACTTATCACCGCAATTCGCGGTGAAAAATGATAAACCAGAGTGTGTTTAAGATGGCGGGTGAGTAAATCCTCCATACCCAAGTTTTTTATGGGGGAGGCGCTAGGAGGATGAAATAAGCGTTGTTGAGCTGGTTAGGTATGAGCTACTGGATAAATTGTGATATTTATCGCAAAAAAAGATGCCCCTTTTTGTGGTCAACGGCACGCTTCTTCTGTTTTTGTAATAGAGATCACAACCATTCCGGGCAGGGAGTAGAGTAGGGGAGGATGAGTCTTTCCATTGTTAATTGCACACTAGATCAGCACTCTCCGCCAATGTAACAAAACAGTTCACTCTGAACCTACTTAAACTATAAGGACGGAATGATGATAAAAACAACCTTAAAAGTAGGCGCCCGTACCTTAGCGCTTTCTGTTTTAGCCACGCTGGTGTTATCTGCCTCTGCTTTTGCAAAAATAGAGGAAGGTAAGCTAGTTATCTGGATCAACGGTGATAAAGGCTACAATGGCCTGGCACAAGTTGGTGAGAAGTTTGAGAAAGATACGGGTGTCAATGTTACGGTTGAGCATCCAGACAAGCTTGCAGAGAAGTATTCACAGGTTGCAGCAACCGGCGATGGGCCGGATATTATTTTCTGGGCTCATGATCGCTTTGGCGGTTACGCACAGTCTGGTCTGGTGACAGAAATCACGCCGGATCAGAGCTTCAAAGATAAGCTATTCCCGTTTACCTGGGATGCTGTGCGCTACGACGGTAAACTGGTTGGTTACCCTATCGCGGTTGAAGCCCTCTCTCTTATCTACAATAAAGATTTGGTGAAGACGCCACCAAAAACTTGGGAAGAGATCCCCGCTCTGGATAAGGAACTGAAGAGCAAAGGCAAAAGCGCTATTATGTTTAATCTGCAAGAGCCATATTTCTCTTGGCCGTTGATTGCCGCGGACGGAGGATATGCTTTCAAGATGGAAAACGGCTCATATGATGTGAAGAACGTCGGAGTGAATAATGCGGGTTCCAAAGCAGGGCTGCGTTTCATTATAGATTTGGTGAGAAATAAGCATCTAAATGTAGATACTGACTATTCCATTGCTGAGGCGGCGTTCAACAAAGGTGAAACGGCGATGACCATCAACGGTCCGTGGGCGTGGGCCAATATCGACAAGAGCAAGGTAAATTACGGTGTGGCGTTGTTGCCGACTTTTAAAGGCCATCCATCTAAGCCGTTTGTTGGTGTATTGACGGCAGGTATCAATACTGCCAGCCCAAATAAAGAGCTAGCGAAGGAGTTCTTGGAAAACTACTTGCTGACTAACGAAGGTCTGGAGATGGTGAATCGGGATAAGCCGTTGGGGGCAGTGTCATTGAAATCCTATCACGATATTCTGGCTAAGGACCCACGTATTGCTGCCACGATGGAAAATGCTAAAAACGGCGAAATCATGCCAAACGTCTCACAAATGAGCGGTTTTTGGTATGCCATGCGCAACGCTGTGGTTAATGCGTTGGCTGGCCGTCAGACCGTTGATGCCGCACTAAGTGATGCAGAAACCCGTATAACTAAGTAACCTGTGAGAACTCTTTTTTGAAGGAGTTCTCTTTCCTGCAACCAGTAAGGATGCCTGTTTGCAGGAAGATTGATTAAGCTATCCGCAAAGCTGTTATGTCGTAGTAAAAAGGAAGAGCATTATGTCAGCGACGCTCGAAAAAACATCATGGTGGCAGCATTCTGCTCTGAAATGGTTTGCAGTGAGCTTGTGTGTACTCTTTACCGGTTATTTGGTGGTATTGATGTACTCACAGGGAGAGTATCTATTCGCAATGCTGACGTTGGTATTGTTAAGTACAGGGATTTATGTTTTTTCCAACCGCAATACTTATGCTTGGCGCTATACCTATCCGGGCGTAGCAGGAATGGGATTGTTTGTACTGTTTCCGCTCATTTGCACCATTGCTATCGCCTTCACCAACTATAGTAGTATCAATCAACTGACTTTTGAACGCGCACAATCTGTCCTGATGAGCCGTCAGTATCAGTCAGGGCAAGCATTGACTTTTAAGCTCTATCCAAAATCGGATTTGTGGGTTTTGGCACTGAGTATACCGAGCCAAACGAAGCAACTAGTGTCCGAACCGTTTTCGCTGTCAGCAATGGAAGAGACGACTCTGCATGTGTATGAGCAGGATAATCTTGAGAACGGTGAAGCAGCGACATTGCGCATTATTACCCAGAATCGACAGGCATTGAACCAGTTGGTTGTTGTTTTACCGGATGGTAACCGGCTGAAAATGAGTTCGCTACGTCAATTCTCTGGAGTGCACCCTCAATACTCTCTTGAGGAAGATGGTGAGTCCCTCACCGACAATCAAACAGGTACGCTTTATCGCCCCAATACCGATACCGGTTTCTATCAATCTGTCAATGCTGAGGGAACATGGGGTAATGAGACTTTGACGCCAGGATTTACTGTTACCATCGGCTGGAAAAATTTCCTGCGGGTGATACAGGATGAAGGTATTCAGAAACCATTCCTCGCTATTTTCGTTTGGACAGTTGTGTTTTCTCTGTTCACTGTGGTGCTGACAGTTGCTGTTGGCATGGTTTTGGCTTGCATCGTGCAGTGGGAAGCGCTGAAAGGTCGTGCTGTTTATCGCGTGTTGTTGATCTTACCCTATGCAGTACCATCGTTTATTTCTATTTTGATTTTCAAGGGGTTGTTTAACCAAAGTTTTGGTGAGATCAATCTGTTGCTTAACGGTCTATTCGGTCTTAAACCGGCTTGGTTTACCGATCCAACGATGGCGCGAACCATGCTGATTGTAGTGAATGCCTGGCTTGGATATCCCTACATGATGATCCTCTGCATGGGGTTGTTGAAGGCAATACCCGATGATCTGTATGAAGCATCGGCAATGGATGGCGCAGGGCCGTTTCAGAACTTTTTTAAGATTACTTTCCCGTTGTTGATAAAACCATTGACGCCGCTGATGATTGCCAGCTTTGCCTTTAACTTTAACAACTTTGTTCTGATTCAGTTGTTAACCCTTGGTGGACCAGATCGCATTGGCACCACGACGCCGGCAGGCTATACCGATTTACTGGTGAGTTACACTTACCGTATTGCTTTCGACGGCAGTAGTGGGCAGGACTTTGGCTTGGCTGCGGCGATTGCGACAGTGATCTTTTTGTTGGTTGGTGCACTGGCGGTTATTAACCTGAAAGCTACCCGTATTAAATTTGACTAAGGAAGGAATGCAATGGCAATGGTTCAACCCAAATCACAGAAATGGCGTTTGTTAGCGACACATTTGTTGATGTTTACCTTTATTGCCATGATCTTATTCCCTCTACTGATGGTTATTACTATCTCCCTGCGGCCGGGGAACTTTGCTACGGGGAGTTTGATCCCGGAAAATATCTCTTGGGAACATTGGAAATTGGCACTGGGTTACAGTGTGGTATCACCGGATGGCCGTGTTACTCCGCCACCTTTCCCGGTTATGCTATGGCTCTGGAACTCTGTTAAGGTGGCCTTTATTACCGCTGTAGGTATCGTTACCTTATCAACGACTTGTGCTTATGCTTTTGCCCGTATGCATTTTCGCGGTAAAAGTACTTTACTGAAAGGCATGCTCATTTTTCAGATGTTCCCGGCGGTACTTTCCTTGGTGGCGCTGTATGCTTTGTTTGATCGACTAGGGGAATATGTACCGTTTATTGGCCTTAATACCCACGGTGGTGTGATTTTTGCTTACTTGGGGGGCATTGCGTTGCATGTCTGGACGATTAAAGGTTATTTTGAAACTATTGACGGTTCTCTGGAAGAGGCTGCCGCGCTTGATGGCGCGACACCGTGGCAAGCTTTCCGTATGGTGCTGCTACCGCTTTCGGTACCGATTCTGGCAGTGGTATTCATTCTTTCCTTCATTGGTGTGATTACGGAAGTGCCTGTTGCCTCACTGCTTTTGCGAGATGTGAACAATTACACTTTGGCGGTGGGCATGCAGCAGTACCTTAACCCACAGAACTATCTTTGGGGAGATTTTGCCGCCGCTGCTGTGCTCTCGGCACTCCCGATTACCATCGTCTTCTTGGTTGCTCAGCGCTGGTTGGTCAGTGGTTTGACCGCCGGGGGAGTAAAAGGCTAATCGCAATATTCTCAATGTGAATCCCTTTAATAGATTGAGATTAAAGGGATTCACGGAAGTATCAATTATTGCTGGTGGTGAACTTGACGATTTAATTGCCATGACAGGAGATCGGTAAATGCCTGCCAACGTTTGAACTGTTTGGTTTGGTCTGCTGTCATTGGCTGGGGGTCACCGAGTAATAATCCTGTTTGATTTGCCCACGGTCGAAATTCACCTTTGCCTATCATGACATAAGCTCCTTGCTGTGTAATAGTGACTTCCGGGTTATATCCTTGACACCAGATAGGGTCTAGATGTTCAGCCAGCAAATTACAGCCGGTACGGTAATAAGCTGTATGTGACAAGCTCAAATGGTAGAGGGTTGGCCAAATGTCTTTATGACTGCCGACTCTGGTAGCATCAAAAGTTGCGTTTTGGCGATAAGCGGGCGGCACGTAGAGATAAAACGGTACACCGTGGCCGATTGCCAACTCATGAGCATCTGGATAACTGATACCTCGAATATTATGGTCACCGGTTGCCGCAATAATGGTATGGGAAGCCAATGACTGAGATTTTACCCAACTAATAAATTGTCCTAATTGATCATTGGCGTAACGCAGGGTATGAAAAACCTCTTGTAACTCACTACCACTAGCCAAATGACTTAAACGTTGTTTCTCGGTATCACTCAGCTTGATGTCGGTTTTCTGATAACCTGCCGGCGATTTATACGGTGGGTGATGGGTAGTAGACAATGACATAATCAGAACATGTTCCCCGTTCTTTTCTGCCTGAATCAGGCGATTTTTAATATAACGGAACATAAACTCATCAGGCACACCCCAAGTACCAAATTGGGCTTCTGGATAGCGTTTTTTCAGCCCATTCTGATCGATGAATTCACTAACGCCCAAGTTTGGCAAGAACTGATTCAAATTACGCCATGCTCCGTTACCGGATGTGACGAAGATGATTTTGTAACCATTCGCCAGATAGGGTTTGAACATATTGCTGGTGAAATCGAGATCCTGCGCTGTGGATTGACTGACTGAACTGTTTGGGCTGCGGATCAAGAAACGGCTTAAACTGTCAATAGTGCCATCTCCTTCGGAAACGAAACGTTCAAAACGCCAGTCGTTTTGCCAGTGCTGGCGTAGAGCGCCAAAAACATCAAGGTCTGGGCGATCCAAGCTTTGTAGGTGATAACCCATACTCTCCATGACGTTAAATATTACGTGAGGCGGATTTTTTTGAGCAGTGGGATTGTCGGCGGTTTTAGCCATAAACGGTGACAGATTGGCAGGGGTTGGCTTCTCCAGAAAATGGTTTAATAACCAGCTACCTTGTTCATCTGTTGCTTCTGGGAAGTAGCTGTTTTTGTAATGATCATTAAACGCCCAATTCAGTGCCATTGGACCATTAGGTGTCAGCATATTAAGCATTTTGACTTCTGAAACTTGTGTATTGGACTGACGTAGTGGAAAGGTACCTATGGAGCCACGCATGCCAACGAAACAGACAGTCAAAATAACCAGCGTCGCGATAGCAGAAACCGGCAGACTGGTTTTATGCTCTGTGCGTGAGATAAGGTAGCGTTGCCAGAGTAGACAGAGCCAGAAAACAGTCACTGCATACAGAGCTAAACAGAGCAAACTTTCGATAACCGGATAGTCGTTCCATAGGGTGTGCAGCACGGCTTGAGTATCATCTTCCACTAAGCCGAAGATGAAAATATCGAACGACCGTTCATAAGTGGCATAGTAGTAAACATTACTTACCGTCAAAGCCCCGACTACGGTATTGAGTGTTGTTGCCAACCACGGATAGGCATGTTGCCATATGTTGAAGCTGTTTTTATTAATGGCAAATAAGCTAGCAATCAACAGACAGGGTACAAACAGCAGGCTGGCAATACGAATATCAAACAGTCCGCCGATCCAGAACATTCGTTCCACGTCTTGAGTAGAGTCAATGAAGAGCTGATAATTGCCATAAGTTAAGAGAAGATAGATTCTTCCCGCCATTTGTGTTGCTACCGTTAGCAACCAGGGAAGTAAAAGTGCGATAAAAGCCAGTTTAAATCTGGAAAACCACATAATGCCTTCTTATTGGTAATAGATTGATAAGGTTAATTTAGTGTTTATCAGGTCAAGATCCTATCTCATCCAGCAATTTACTGCCTATCTCATTGGGTTATTTTATTTGCTATTCAGGAACCCGCCGAGCCCTCTCTGTAGAAAATGGCATTATCGGCAGGGAAGCACTGAAAGTTCAGCTTAACAGCGTCTGGGAAATTATTCATGAATATAAGCCAGATAATATCGTTACGTCCGGTTGCAAATAAAGGTAAAAAACCCAGCTTAATCTGGGGTCAATATTGGTGGTCTTACACGAAAGGTCATCGAAGTGAATATTGACCTTAACCCCAAAATCGGCGCGGACTGGTGCTTTAAAGGGCAGCAAAATGTGGCAGTGACTTAAATATGTGAAAGAGTTCATGAAGGCGTTTTCATTACAACAACGGCCTGGAATGAAAAAATGCGTGTATTGCCATGATGAAAGTTTATTTATCACCAGCCCCAATATACCGGATTAATATCTCGATGCTTTTGGGGTTTTATATTTCCTCCGCATCGGATGAAAATTTACGGCGATTTTTATTCATTCCATACCCTACATTGATAGAGATTAATCAGCTGTTTTATGTGATATTTATCACATTTTTTCATGTTCATATGATAAATATCGTGATCTTGTGGTCATAATATTTAGAGAGCGAAATTCTCTGTTATTTGTCTCCACTCCATCCTACTCAGTTGGACGCGGTCTATTGTTCTCTCTAACGCCACGTATTAAGTGATGGCTATTTTACGCTGTCATTTTTTTACCGCGGAACAGACCGCCGCTATTTAAAAGAGCCGCATGTCATGGCTCGTTTAATGGCTTCTTGCGTTATCCCCGTTTCAGGATAATGGCTCAATTATGTAAGGTTTCAAATATGGATGGATTAGTTTTCACCTGCCGAATTGGCGCACTGCCCCAAACCACCTTTCAGGTAGCGCAATTTACTTTACAGGAAGAGCTGTCGCAGCTTTATCGCCTGACGTTAAAAGTGGTGAGCTCACGTGATGACATTCCCCTGAATGAACAGCTGGGGGACAGCTCGTCACTGACCATTACCCGCAATGGCGTCACCGAACGGACCATTAATGGGTTGATAGCTGGTGCTGAACAGGGTAATACCGATGGTCGTCGCACTTTTTATATTTTCACTATCCGCCCTACAATGTGGCTGATGACGCTCAATCAGGATAGCCGTATTTTCCATCGGCAGTCCGTACCGGAAATCTTAACGATCCTGCTTAAAGAGCATCGTATTTTATTTACCCGCGATACGCTCTATAAACGCCATGTCGAACGGGAATACACCACGCAAAAACGCGAATCCGCCTATGATTTCTGGTGTCGGCTGGCGGCGGAAGAGGGCATTGTCTTCTGGTTTGAGGAGAAACAGACGTTGTTCTGTGATTGCCGCCTGGGCATGCAGGCGGATATCGATCTGACTTACAATACGCATCCTGAAACGGACGAGACCGATACCACGGCGTACCAATGGAGTTATGGCGAATACCTGTGCTCGAATGGCACTGTCCAGAAAGACCATAACTTTCTTAACCCCAAATATTCGCTTGAGCATCAGAAGCAATCCGACGATAGCGGGCGCAATTCGGTGTTTGAAAGTTACGGGCGTTTCCAGTGGGACGAGGAAGCAAAACCGTTTACCCAACTGCGGCTGGAACAGTTACGAAACTACAGTAAAGTCGGCACTGCTAAAACCCACTGTATCCGGCTTCGGCCGGGCAAAATTTTTACCCTGCAATCCCATCCCATAGAGGCCATGAACGACCGCTGGCAGGTGATCTCTGTCACGCATCATGGGTGGCAACCTGTCGCGTCAAACGACGGGGGCGAAGGGACGACACTGACAAACGAGGTCGCCTTTATTCCAGGACGACAGGACTGGCGGACGGTGATGAAGTCGCCACGGTGGTCGGGCCGGGAAGCGAAGAGATTTATGTGAACGAACACGGCGCGATACGGGTCCATTTCCACTGGAACCGTTACGATAAAGCGGACGACCTCGCGTCTTGCTGGGTACGGGTGGCACAAGTCTGGAACGGCAACGGTTTCGGTTTTATGGCGATACCGCGCGTCGGGCAGGAGGTGATAGTCAGCTATCTCAATGGCGATATCGACCGCCCGATTGTGACGGGGTGTACCTACAATGGCCTCAACCGGCCGCCTCTTAATTTACCGCTGGAGAAAACCCGTACCACCTTTAAAACCCGGACTCGCGGAGGAGAGGGATTTAATGAACTGCGTTTTGAGGATGAAAAAGGCAGAGAGGAAGTGTTTATTCATGCTCAACGGAATATGAAAACGCAGATTCTCCGGGATAAAACCACGCAGATAGGCCATGACCAGCAAACAGAAGTGGCGCATAACCGCACGGCGATAATTAAAAACGATGATGATGAAGCCGTGCAGGGCTTTCAGACGCTTGAAGTCGGTCAAAATCAGACGGTGACCATTAAAGGTCAGCAAACCCTTTCCGTTGGTAAAAGTCATCAATTGAACGTCACCGATAATCAGCAAATTACCGTGGGTAAACATATCACGATGCACTCTGAACGCGGGCAAATCATCATTGGGAATGCAGGCGGGCAGATAGTCATTGATCCAATGGGCAATATCCGTATCGAAGGGGTCAGCATCACCATGACCGACCATGTTACCGGAAAGAAATCCGCCGGCGCGCTGTTTGACTACTCCGCCCGCTATACCCTGCTCAGTGAGCAAAGCGATAAGCCGCTGGTGAATATCCCCTACACCATTACCACCGGCGATGGTCAGGTCATCCCGGGTAAAACTGATTCGCTAGGCAGAACGATGACCGTGCAGAGTGCGGCAGAAGAAAATTTGCAACTGAGTTCACCGGAAACCCTACCGAAACCGAAGCAAACCTTATACCGTGCCAGCGGTAACACGCCGGTAGAGTATGTGATGGAATTTATGGAGATATAAGTATGGCAATATCCAACAACGACAAGATGTGCCCGGCTGTCACATCAATCACCTGCACAATGGAAATAGGCGTCTTTCCCGCTGATGAAGATCCCTGTTATCTGGCGGAAAAAGCCGAATACGCCCTGCGTCTGCCGGCAATGATTATCACCAAACTGGGCGCTATTCGCTTTCTTAATCAAATCATTATGAGTGGGTTGATTAAGGTTGAGGAACTTAAACATGACTTCCTGTGGCCCTATAAAGCAGAAGTGGTGTTTGCTATCCGAGGAGAGCAAGATGTCCCCTTACCTATGCTGGCAACCAGTCAAGTCTCTAAGCAGCGTTATGGCGATAACTTACCGCAATCCAGTAACCCATTTGTCCGGCCTTCTGCCGAAGACGCAGAAAAATTTGGGGTTGTTGGTATCCGTCGGCCCGATATTATTTTGGTTAAAGATGAGGCTCTCCGCTGGCCGGGCAGAAATGCCACCTACTTTGATGGTTCTGTGCATCCCGATAATCTGAAAATGCTGATTGAGGTGAAATTTCCGGGGGATGTGCTCTCTGACAATCAGGAACGAGATTATATCCAGATTGCAACAGAAAAACGCTTTGGGGTAATGCGCGTCGACGATAACCGCACAGAAGAGCAAAAACAGTATGATGAAGCATGGCGAAAACTTTATCAGCCC
>NZ_JBHFKT010000017.1:0-109740 GCF_042879335.1 Photorhabdus sp. RM96S
GGTCGAGTCGGATGGGAACGACTTTGGGAAGGTTGGTTTCGGCTGCAAACCCTGATAGACGGCTATTTGCTGGCTAAATCAGTTGATTTGGAGATCTGATCAAGAGACAGCTCTAAAACAGAGTGGTGGTTAATTCTGAAAATGACTAAATAAGGAATGTGATCATGAACAACAGCATCTATTTGGATATCAAAGATGTCTCCGGTGAATGTAAAGATAGCAATCATCCTAACGGTATTGATGTGCATACCTTTGAATGGAAACTATCACAACCAGTAGAAACCGGTAGTGGCGGTGGTGGTGGCAGCGGACGCGCCAAAGTACACTCTCTGGTGGTCTATGCCCGGATGGATAAGGCAATGCCAACGTTAATGCAGAAATTAGCACAAGGCGTTCATCTGCCGGAAGTAAAGCTAACCATGCGTAAAGCAGGAGGCGAACAACAAGAGTTCACCACGATTACGCTTGGTAGTGCATTGCTTGACAGCATTGAACTGGTTGACTTTAACCGCGATATTCCACACTTAACAGAAGGTTCAACAGCCATTATACCCGGCACTATTGGCGTGAAATACAGCTTTTCACCAAATATCGCCAAAGTGGTTTATAAAGAACAAGATAACCAAGGAAAAAGTGGTGCCGATGTAGAATTTAATTGGGATACCCAAAAGAACACCAGTAAATAAGAAAACACGCACTGATAACTAAATCAGTAAAAAATAACCTTCCGCCCGGAATACGCTATGTTCGTATCCTTTAGGATGCTGCATCCCTTTTTCGTGGCGGAAGGGTAAATTATTACTCAATATAATAAGCAACGTTGTTATGAAAATAACCCTTATCAATCCTCCATCAGGCAATATGGCAGCCAATAGCAGTCATATTTTTTATCCTCCCGGAGGAACTATCGGCACCAGCGAAAATAATCATTTTGTGTTGCCAGATCTAAATAGTTGTATTTCGGCATTACAAGCCAGTATAAATATTTCTGCCCAAGGTGTCTGCACTATTACTAATATTGGAAAGGCCTTCATGATGATTAACAATATTCCATTAGCGCGTGGAGAAACCGCATCTCTGCAAGAAAATAATAAGCTAAAAATTGGTGATTATTATCTAACTGTGAACGAAATAGAAATGGAAAAATATCATTCCGTCAAACAGGAAATAACAAAAGCCGATCTTTCTGAGGCGGTATGGGATGAATTAAATACAACATTACCCGCCAAAGAAAACCAAAAAGCGAGTGATCAACTCTCTGCGGCCAATTTTTCGTCACCAGAAACAGAGATCCTGCAAACTCTTGATCAACTCGCTACCCGCCCTATTGATCCAATAGAACTCTTTACCACTCAATGCCAACGCACCAACAGTCATGCCCTGTTTCAGCCAAATACCTACCGCTCTACCACACCGCTACAGCTATGGGAAGAGCAGATAAAACAACTCGATCCATTATGCCTATTCAAAACAGAACCCTCCGCATCTACAACCAACGACATGACCACACCACAAACATACCCCATGTTAGGCGGACATGAACAGGCAATGAAAGAAGCACTTTTCTATTGTCTTAACACCATAATAAATCGCTTTGATCCGTCCTACGACGAAAACAGTGTCCCGGCAGCCCACTTCTGGCCCCTGAATAACACACAACACCGTAAAGCAAGGTTATGGGATAACTTTACTGACCGTTATCAACAAACCACCGAAGAGATACGCCAACAATCGTCAACGTTATTCAACGCTTTTTTCCTTAGCGTTTACCAACAAAAATTAAATGCTGTTTTCGACAGCAGTGATGATTAATAACAAAACCAAAGAACTTTTGGAGAAAGATAACGGGTATAAACCAGTTAATAACAAAGTGCCGACTTCTGGGTTAGCACTTTGCGTAATAATGGATTATATAACAGACAGGTTGATCTCAATATTCACTACCCAAAAATTCTATCAGCTCAATATACACAGTTTTCCTACTCATTATTTTAGCCCGCCAAACCAATATCACTATTAACTTCAAATTTGCTCGTGATGCAATTGCTCACCATAGCTCACAACTATTTTTCTCAACAGATCATTTTCTATGAAAATTAATCATCTCACTTATATATAATAAATTATTAAAGTAATAAATGAAAAATACAACTAAAAAACAATAAAAAGTACGCTCAACGCTTTGAGGCTTATGTAGCTCCATGGTTTACAATCAACAACCCCACGACTTTAAAACCTGTTTTGCAACCTTTGAAAAGATCTCAGCCGATATATTGGTTCAGGTAAGTTTCTCATCAGTTTTCTAACTGTATTATACCCTATGGATTTCAAGATGCATCGCGATAGCAAGGGAGCAAATCCCCGGGAGCATAGCGAACGATGTGACCGGGGTGAACGAGTGCAGCCAACAAAGAGGCAATTTGAAAGATAACGGATATATAGGCTTAAGTTTTTATGCACATATGGCAATCTCAACAAAAATAACACTGAAATGCCGCATTCTCCCAAGCGACTTTCAATTGCGAATAACGTTGATTCTCCATCGTTGCCGTCAGCAATTTACGACTCATCTGCGGCAATAAAATATTAGTAATAATGGAATCAATCCTGCGAGCACCAGATTCCTGTTCCATACAACAAGCCATAATCTGTTGTGTCACTCGGCGATCAAATTGCGCTTCAATACCATAATTTTCCCACAGGCGTTGGGCTACCCTCGTCAATTGCAATTGTACAATCTTTTCCAGCATTTCATCACTCAATGACAAGAAAGGAATGACCGTCAGACGGCCAAGTAGAGCGGCAGGAAATATCCGTAGCAGCGGTTGACGTAACTGCTGCGTCAACATTTCCACATCCAGCAAACCATCCTGCCGGGTACAGGCACTGATAACCTCCTGACTACCCACATTCGAGGTCAGTATGATTAACGTATTGCGGAAATCAATGCGACAACCTTCTCCATCTTCCATCCAGCCTTTATCGAACACCTGAAAAAACAGCTCATGTACATCAGGATGTGCTTTTTCCACCTCATCCAGTAACACCAAACTGTATGGATGCCGTCGAACAGCCTCCGTCAGCACGCCACCTTCACCATAACCAACATATCCCGGCGGCGCCCCTTTCAACGTTGATACACTGTGTGACTCCTGAAACTCACTCATGTTGATAGTGATCAGATTCTGCTCACCACCATACAGATTTTCAGCCAATGCCAACGCTGTTTCGGTTTTCCCTACCCCAGAAGGGCCACATAACAGAAATACCCCCACCGGCTTATTGGGATCACCCAAGTGTGCACGCGCCGTACGTACCCGTTCACTGATGATACTTAACGCATGTTGCTGACCAATAACCCGTTGCTCCAAGCTATGTTCCAAATTCTGGACAATGCTGATTTCATTTTTCACCATCAGGCCAAGAGGAATTCCAGTCCAATCCGCAACCACGGCTGCAACACTGTGGGCATCCACTGCGACCGTAATTAATGGCTGTTCCCCCTGCAATAAACTCAATTGTTGTCGGCAATTCTGTAATTGTGTCTGCCAAGACAAACGCGGCGCATCATCTGCCGACATTTCATCATCAGCAATGAGTTGCTGGCATAAGCTGATAATCTGCTGAGCCAACCGCATTTCATCCTGCCAACGCTGTGCAACCTGCTGCTCTGCCTGCAATTCATGACGTTGATCATCAAGCTGTGCTAAACGTGCACTATGATCGCCATCGCCACCCAGTTGCTGTTCACGGCAAACAATCTCATATTCAATCTGAAGTGCATCAAGCTGACGGCGGTAATCTTCCAATACCGCCGGCTGGCTGTGCTGACTGACCGCTACCCGCGCGCAAGTGGTATCAAGCAGCGCTATTGCTTTATCGGGCAACTGGCGGGCCGGAATATAACGATGAGAGAGCGATACCGCAGCTTCTAACGCTTCATCCAGCAATAACACGCCATGATGTCGCTCCAGTTGTCTGGACAGGCTACGTACCATCTGTAAAGCTAATGCTTCGTCCGGCTGTGCAACCTGCAACACCTGAAAACGTCGCGTCAACGCCGGATCTTTTTCAATGTGCTTTTTGTATTCTGCCCAAGTGGTCGCCCCAATAGTACGCAACTGTCCACGCGCCAGAGCCGGCTTCAACAGGTTCGCCGCGTCACCTATTCCTTGTGCGCCACCGGCGCCAATTAGCATGTGAATCTCGTCAATAAATAGAATAATGGGAACTGGGCTTTGTTGAACCTCGTTAATCACCGCCTGCAAACGTGCTTCAAATTCTCCCTTCATGCCGGCCCCTGCCTCTAAACGGCCAATATCCAACGACCAGAGCTGAACATGGCACAATGACGGTGGTAAATCACCCGATGCAATCCGTAGCGCCAACCCTTCTACCAGCGCCGTTTTACCCACTCCCGCCTCACCAGTAATCAACGGATTGTTTTGCCGACGACGTAACAAAATATCAATCAGTTGGCGGATCTCTTTATCCCGTCCGACGACCGGATCAATTTGTCCAGCTCGCGCCAGTGCGGTCATATCCTGTGCATAACATTGCAGCGCACTGTCGGACGCAAACTGCTTCTCCCCACTCTCTGCCGCTGCGGTTTTCATTAGGCTGTTTTCCGTACTGTCGCACAGGATATGGGTAAAATCCTGTGCCAGACTCTCCGCATTAATCTGAGCAAACTGAGCAGAAATCGCCAATAGATGTTGGCGTAGATTAAAGGTGGTTAACAGTGCCAGCAATAGATGCGCCCCTCGGATCTCACTTGCCGCAAAGGTCACAGAACTACATACCCAAGCCCGTTCCACGGCTTCATCAATATGGGTAGAGAGATCGGAAATCGCGCTGGCTCCACGCGGTAATGTATCCAGCGCTTGTACAATATCCAGCGCCATTTGCTGTTCATCCAGCGCAAAATAGCCCATGATCTGTTGCAGATCACCCGCTGCCTGCTGCATCAGTTGATGCAACCAGTGCGCCAGTTCCACATAAGGATTGCCCCGCAATTTACAAAACGTGCTGGCTCTGTCCAAAGCTCGAAATAACGGCGCATTCAGTTTATTAAACAGTGACTGGCGATTGATATCCAACATAACATCCTCGTCCATATTGGTAGATAAAGAAAACAAGTACAGTCTGCTATGACTGCGCAGGGTTATCTGGGCTAAAACAGAAATCACTGCGATCGTGATGGTGGATATTCAGCCCTAGCCAGCAGCTCTGCCCTAGAGACTGAGCGCTTCCTAGCGAACATCCTTGATAATGTTGATAATCCAGCGTAACTCTGAGCTTCCAGGCATATTCAAGGCCGACATAACACCGAACCCAGTCACACAATTGCCGCAGCTCATCACAACAGGATGTTGCAAACCGTGAAGCCGGTAAGAAACGCTGATATACCAGCCAAGAGAGCGGCCCAAGTTCCAGACAAAATGCATATTGCACATCAGCCACCGCAATACCGAGACGAGTAGTACTGCCTAACCGAGCACCAGCATGACCATTGTGCAACCGCAACTGATCATCACGCTTTATCGTCAACCAATGAAACTGGTTTTCATGCAATGTCACCGGCAAGCCAAAGTGGTAACGTAGCAGACACAACAGGCCATCTTTGTTACGCGACTGGCGGGTCAGATGCCCCACCATATAGTGGTGTGTCCGCTGGTGCCGGAGGCAATGGCCCCTGCCGATCAGGCTGGCAAAAAAATAATCGAAGCGGCGGTTATCACTGCGATCAAAAGAGAGGCAAGGTTGAGCATCCGCCCATGCACGCCAAAACAGAGTGATTAGACGGTGCTGAAACAGATTGAAAAAGGCACTCAACGCATGATCTTTATGTTGCTTCTGACGTTGCCAGGCAAACTCGGTGACATGTAAAGGCAGAGGCCCATTCGGGCCAAACAGGCCAAATTTATTGATATTAATCTGATAACAAGTGCCATCTGGATAAGGGACGATGGCCGCAATTTCTGCTGGCGCAAAGCATAATGCTGGCTGTTGCCCCAAACGTAAGGGTTCATAATGCAGTAAAGGTGAACGCCCCAGTGGATAAGGTGAACCTGACTGGCATGAAAACGTAATAACCGCCGTAATTCCGCTTCACCTTGTTCAGTGGCGCAATTCTGCAAGCTGAAATAATTGAACTGTAATTGATTGATCAACTGCCAGCAGGCACTACTCTCTGCCAATGCCGGACGAGGTTCAGTAGGGCCTTTACGCAACCGCACAGCAGCAACGGGAACTGAATCCTGCATCACCAGCCCCTCTTGCGCCTGTCGTTGCAGTAATAAAGGTAGATCACGGTTGGTACACAGAACTTCCGCACTGAGATATTTCAAATCGCTGCGCCAAGGCGGATGATGCTCATCAGCCAAAGAGAGATAGACCTCACTGCCAAGATAATCAGAACGCATGCCATAACGGTTCACATGTTGTGGCAACAGACGCGATTCACGGCGGATAGAAAAATACCCCGCATTAACTAACGCATCACTACATTGGGTGCGATAAAGAGGATGGAAAATATAGTCGTCGCTGTCATGCTGAGTACCAATACCACGTAATGCTGTGACAGAAAAAACCTCATAATCAAGCGGACGCATATTATCGACCACAACATGGTATTCATGTTGCTGTTCATTGAGCGTCATCGGTTCAGCGGTACGGGGAAAAAGATTGATAGCAGGGGTACAATGTAGAGCCAAGTGGCTAACATCCACCACCTTTTCCAACTGTGGCGAACGTACATCCAGCAGGATCTGAATTTCCAATCGCTGTTGTTTACCGGCCTGCGCCAGCAACGGCTGCAAGCCACTGATGCTGAAAAACTGGAAACGGGCCGGAAAGGCAAAATATTCCTGCAACAGGCGATACGCTTCGACATTACGCAAATCAACGGGCAACAACGCCTGCTCGGCAGTAACCCCCTCATGACGCAGCGACTGAGGAGGCAACAATAACCGTTGTACAGTACTGCCGGGGATTTGGCACAATACCCCCTGACAATGCACCATCAGTAACTCTAATAGTTGTAAAGCGGGAATATCACCGCCACTGAGGTAGAACATCAACGCATCACATTGCAATTCACCCAATGACACATTGTCAAAGCACGATAACTGAATACGCAAAGTGCCCTGCGCCTCAGCACCGCCATGGGCAGAAAAAGGAATATCCGCGGATACGCCCCCCAATTCCACCTGTAATAAACGCAACGGCTGCAAAGTCACATCCTGCGCGGTACGATAGCGGCAACTGATCCCTTTCTTTTTCAGTGCCTGACTTTCCATCAATGAACTACGCGGCACAAGAAAACCTTTACTCAAATCCCCCTTAGTGGGATCTGGTTGTAATTCAACAATTGCCATTGAAGGCAAGCCAGCAAGATAGTTAGGATAAAGCGCTTCTAGCAACTGGGCAGAGAAACGAGGAAATTCAGCATCCATCTTGAGTTGAATACGCGAAGTCAAAAAAGCAACGCCCTCCAGCAAACGCTCAACGTAAGGATCGGTAATGTCATTGCCCTGCATCCCTAACCGCCCGGCAATGCCAGGATAATAACGGGCAAATTCATCTCCCATTTCACGCAGCCATGCCAACTCGCGATTGTAATACTCCAGTAATTTTTCATTCATGATTTACCCTCCATCCACCAGCTCAAAATGCCCGTTTTCCAGATCAACATGGCTACTGAAAGTGAAGGCTAATGGGCGAGAAAAACCCAACAGATGTCCTCGGATTTCAAAACAGAGAATATTGTGAGCATTCAGTTGCTGATCACCCCGCATTCCCGTGATGATTAATTCCTGCGGAATAATGCGCGGTTCAAAATGGATAATGGCTTCACGTATCGCGTACTCAATACTTTCCCAGTTCACCTGAGAAATAAACTTTCCGGCCAGCGCCCGGATGCCAAAATTTAACGTACTGGTACTAACATGCGGCCAGGATGAAAGATCGACTCCAGAGGAGTAATGATCGCAGTTAAGCAGAGCCTGCAAATTATGCAGTACCGAAAGACGAAGCTGTTGAGCGCTATTACCAAATGATACCTGTTCCCCATCATTGCTATTCTCAGTCAGACGCTCAAGCAACATAGGACAAGTCTGATAACCGCCATAGATTGCAGGAGAACGGCATACCTCGGCGTTTTTCTCTGGTATTTTGCTCATTATTTAACCCATATGAATCTGTTCAGAATCCACTTTTGTCACTGCCTGCGACGTAATGATGGTATTACGTGCATGTAAGCGTACATAATCGCGGGCCTGACAATCCAGTTGCCCAACACGTACATGCTCTGCCTGTTCGACCTTACGCAATACGCGCTGGCTGATTTGAACCACGGTTTTCCACAATGCTTCCACACGCCGGCCAAGCAGACAGGCCACATTGACCCAAGCCGTCAATTCATCACCGCTGTAACGCATATGGGTGATATGGCAATCACTCTGTTGCGCACTAATCTGCACAGATTGACTATCAATAGTGATCTGTTCAGCACTGTGGAGCATCAATTCTCCTTGCGGAGCAATATGCAAATCTCCCGGAACAGTGAGCGTCACCGGTTGCTGTTCATCTGCCCGACTTAACACCGCCAGCACCCATAGCCGATGGTTATCATCACCATGAATCAGCACCTCATCACCGATTTGCGGTATTAACAAACAACTGATGGCGACACCACATTGCCAGCCACGCTGCTGATACTCCACGACCACTTCCCCTGTTGACAAAGTATTAACAACTTGCCCGACAGCCTGTTGAGGAAGATTAACCTCCAATAGAAATGATTTTTGCGTTGCGTTCATAAATAAAAATCCCGATATCCCGTTAAGCGCTAACCACGCGCATTCCATGTTTCTGCCGCAAACAGTGCCTCATCTCGCGCCAGAATCCCCCGACGATCAGAAAAGCGACTGCCCTGCTGACAGGCCCGATGCATCAATGTGCGTTTAAAACGCGCCTGGCGCAGATCCGCATGACTGATATCCGCCCAACTGAAATCGGCATAACTCAAATCGCAGGCGACAAAAGAGCAGCTATTCGCTTGCGCATAGCGCCATTGACTCTGGACTAACATGCTGTGGGAGAAATCTGCTTGATGTAGACAGGCCGCAATAAACTGGCCATGATTGATTTTTGCCTGCCAGCACTGCGCTTCACGTAAATCACTTTCAATAAATAGCGCCCCTTCGGCCTCTATCTCATCTAAACAGGCGCCACGCAGTGATGCGCCTTTAAAGCAGCTTTGCGTCAGTATCGCCTGCCGAAAATCGGCACGATCCAACGGATTATCAGTAAATTGGCAAGCCAAAAAGGTGAGCCCTTGAAACTTCCCTTCGCGCAGATCACAATGGGCAAACACCCCTCGTTCAAACCGGCTGCCTGTAAAGGTCACGTTGCGTAGATCCATACCGAACAAAGTCAAACTCTGACAATGGCAATTATGTACAGTACCGTTATGAATATCACTATCGTACAAAGTGACTTTATCAAGTGTGCTGTTGACAAAACGTGCACGATTAAGCTGGCAAGAGATGAAATAGGTAGAATTTAGTGCAGCATCTTGCAAAGAGAACTGTTCCAGTTGGCAATCGTGAAATATACAGTTATCCAGATGAGTGCGATCAAAGCAGGCTTGCGACAAATTACATTGCTGAAATGAACACCCTTTCAGCGTCATCCCCTGAAAAGAGGTATATGATAACTGACACTGCTGAAAAACGGTCTCATCAAGTCTGCAACAACGGAACTCAACGCCTTCAAAGGTAACATTAACAAACACCATACCAGCCAGATCCCTCTCTGCCAGCAACTCACTCGTCAGAGATACATCCTGAATGATTTCCCCTTGGGAAATCAGCGCGCTCAATTGTTCCGGCGTTAAGGTTTTCATATCAATTTGCCTCCGGCACATGGCAGGGTTTTGCACTGATCAAGCAAAGCCCCCTGCAATTGCGTATTCACATCAACACTGGATTGAGAAATATCGGCACGAAACAGATTGGCACGACGCAAATCCGCGCCCGCTAAATGGGATTTTTGCAGTAACGCGCCCATCAGATTAGCGTCCTGCAAATGACTATTGGTCAATAAGGTGCGAATAAACAGTGAATGACGGCCATTGACGGCGCTCATTTGCGCAAAACTGAGATCCGCTTCGCTGAAATCACAGTTTTGTAGTACCGCCTCTGAAAAGTCAGCCGCTTCAAGCAGAATGAGACGAAAATTACAACTGGTCAGCCGCGCATGCTGAAACAGACCAGCACGAATATGCGTTGTACCGGTAAACACGCAACTGTCTAAATGGGCATGCTGGTACTGAGCATGATCTAACGCGCTGTTTAGAAAAGTACAACTTTCCATCACCGCATGGTTGAAACGAACTGCGGTAAAGCCACCATTGATGACCGTCACACGCGTTAAATAGGCATGGCTAAAATCCAGCGCTTCCGGTATGAGATCCATAAACAGGCAGTTTTCCAACCGCGCCTGAGGGAAACGACAATGATGCAACGTACACTGACGTAACGTAATATCACTTAGAGCAGCTTGGGAAAAATCACACATGACCAGTTCTGCCTGTTCCAACAACACACCGCCAAGACGTGCCCCGATAAAATAACCGTTGTGGCACTTCGCTCCGGTCAGGGAAGCATTATTCAGACAAGCCGCATTTAGCGAAGTGTTATTCAATGAGGCATAAGCCAGCATGGCTTCACTGAGATCAGCTTCATCTAAACAGCAGTTATCCAGATTGGCATTTTCCAACAGAGTATGCTGTAGATTAGCTCGCCGCAGATCCAAACCAGAAAGATCAGCACCCGTTAGATCCATCCCACTGAGATCGCGTTTTGTTGCCATGCAAGCCATCACATGACGACGTAACACCTCAGCCTGTTCACCCTGTAATCTGCCTGCCGGCGGACGTGTATCCGCAGATAGCAAATACATCTGATGTAAACTACGCTGCGTACGTTTCAACACCTCTGGTGTTTGGCCTTCCGGTGTTTTCTGTGACTGTTTATGCAACAAGTCCAGCATACGGTAGTAACTCGCCGGGCCAGTCGGGGAAGCACTGGCACGTTCAGCCGCTGCATATGCAGCACTTTTCTTCTGAACCCGCTGTTGTATCCGTTCTGCCTGTCGTTCCAAGCTGGCAACCAGCTCCGGTAACTTATCGGCAGTGAGCGCTTTTCCCTCTTTCTGAGGCAATTCTGCAAGCAGTTGATTAATATCCTGCTCTTGCTTCTCACTTCTCGTCTGATGCCGCCGACGCAAATAAGTTTCACGCCTTGTCATCGTCTCTGCCAGCGCACTGGGGGTAACCTGTACGTCATTATCTATCCAAGGCGCAATCAGGCTTTCATCCATCAAATCCTGTTCTCGCAGGGTAAAAAGCGCCCCCTTCTCTTTCTCTGCCCGTTGCGCCATCACCTGTTGGTAATGAGCAACCGGCCGCTCAGCCTGTGCCAACTCCATCGCCACCAGCATTTGATGCACATCCACTGCATCATCTTCATTAATTGGACAAGCACCGTGCCAAATGAGTGCCATACGTTCCCGATGAGGAATAAACCATACCGTGGTAGCACGTAAATGAAGCTCCTGAAAGCGCATTTCTCCACCACGCTGACGCGTGATAAAACAGCGTGCTTGCCAGCAAGGTAACGTTCCCTGTTGTACGGCTTGAGTGGGATGCATATTCCAGATACACCAAGTGGCGCCCGACGGCAGACAGGGTTGTCCGCTCAGCCATTGATCCGATCCGGCCATATTGAACAGGTGCCAATCTGTATCGCGGGCAAAACCGGGGAATTCATGCGCCAGCCACTGCTTATCGTATTTTTTTCCCATCATGCGACTACGTTGCGGCCAGCTAAAATCAAGGGGGGAGAAACTAGCTGGCTGCACACGCTGATGCAGTGAATGTAGCAGTTGATCCGGATGTTCAACATTAGGTAATGGGTGCCACAATACCCCCTCACGAGTAACAGGTTCATCTCCCTTACCCAACGGGTTTTCTGCGGTACAGTGACCGCCAAAGGCATTTTGCCAATCGAGGTGCATCTTCTCGAACGACTGTGGCGATGAAGGATGCCCGTTCCGCTATTTCTTCAGGGGTTAATGTCTGCAATGTCATCAGCTTCTGCTGTGCCTGATTATTGGGATCGTTGCTTTCTCGATTGAGATATAGGCTGTCGCCATAGATGATCTGCTTGCCGGCATCGAACAGAATATTACCCAAGGCATGATGGCTGATATCTTCTCCCGCGTGCTGGTTAATACTCTGGCTGACCTGCGTTTCTGATTTACCTTGAATACGTTCATACCTGCCACCCGCAATAAAATCTGCGCGTCCACCGGCGCCGATAATCGCAGTCTTCCCCAATTGGAAAGTTTGTATATCCGGCATCATTTTCAGGGTATGACACACACCATGATGCTTGAGATGAGTTTCGCCTTTTATCTCCTGAGCTAAGACACCATCAACGGTGATATTTTTATCGTGCTCAACGGAGATATTCATGTCGCGTTCGGCGTGCATGGTGAATGATTCACGTCCCGGCGCATCTTCGAGGAACAGAAAACTGGCATTTTCTACTCCGCCTTTCTTACTGCGGCTCATAAACCCCATTCGGGTTGCATCATTGGGTAACTGCCAGGGTGGCATGCACTCCTCATTGTAAACTCGCCCAGTCACCAACGGGCGATCCGGATCGCCGTTGATAAAATCAACCACTACCTCTTCACCAATACGTGGAATTTGTAAGCTGCCATATTTCCAACCAGCCCAACTGCTAGAAACCCGCACCCAA
Source organism: Photorhabdus sp. RM96S (assembly GCF_042879335.1). NCBI lineage: Bacteria > Pseudomonadati > Pseudomonadota > Gammaproteobacteria > Enterobacterales > Morganellaceae > Photorhabdus > Photorhabdus sp. RM96S. Next base: position 12,834 of record NZ_JBHFKT010000017.1, read on the forward strand.
CAAGAACTTCTATCATCCGGCTGGCTATATCTGTCCCAACGGAATTTCAATTTGACGCGACCATATTTGTCGGTCCAGATACTTTCCCCCGCCGGACCAGCGACTTCCGCCGTTTGTGGACCATAGGTTTTCGGCCAAAGCGTTGTCCGTTGCGGACGCCAAATAACATTAGCGGGTATTGCGTGAAATGCGGCTCGGAACGGTCCTTGGTCCCAACAACTCCCATCCAATTCGTCATACAACGTACAGTCATATAATTCATATTCCGCATGCGTCACCAGAAAGGGCTGTGTATCCGGTGGACAAGGGCTGTTTTGTAAAGTAAAAGTACATCCCGGCGCTAATCCGCATGCTGTTGCCTTGCCGTACATCTGTTGTTGCCGCGCTTCAAATCCCTGTTGGCGAACTTGCGCATAAAACTGACCATGCTGATTGTCGATATAGCGTCCCGGCCATTCAAAAACATCAGCCTTATTAACCGCACATGATGCTGGATTACTGCATATTTCCAATAAATGCGCCCGAGGTTTACGGAAATCATAATCATCCAGCGTATAAACTCGTGGCGTAATTTCCTGTGCTGTGCGCCAGCACATAATACCTTCCTGGTGATCAACCACACCGGGTCGTGTTGCTAAATAGGGGATTTGGACATAATCATCATTAAATGGCTGATGGGCATTTGGCGAGTCAGCTAGAATTAAAGTATGTCCCTTTTCATGATGCCTGAAATAATAGTAGATGCCTTCGTGTTCCATTAATCGACTGATAAAGTCAAAAGTACTTTCCTGATATTGGACACAATATTCCCATTGACGATAATGGCTACTAAGACGATTCTCTATATTAACATGATATTCTGCCAACAGACCGGCAATAATATCCGGCACACTCTGCCCCTGCCAAATACGGCAGTCACGGTTTTGTGTCAAATACCAGAGCGAAGGATGCAGCGTGAAAATATATAACTTATCATTTTCTTCCTGTAAATGATGTCCGACATATTCAATACGGGTAATATCACCATGTAGGAAACGGGAACCACCCTGTATTAGAGGGATCTCCAAAGCCATACTTTTACCCAACAATGACTTCATATCGAGATCATGACATGGACAAAGAAACTCTACTTTAAACTGATACAGTTGCGACAAGGATTCACTGCCAGTTAATTTTCTGAAATGCAATTTATTGCTATCAGACCTATTAAGCGGTATATGCGCCACAATGCGGACATCTGTACGATAATCGGATGTATGACTCACCATAATCTTCTCCAATAAAACAGACTTGTCTCACTGTCAGGGAGCAATACTCACGCTGACCTTCTCAGGCGATAATAAACCTTAAAGATCTGAGCAGAACATCAGGTGATAACATGAAATTGATGATGATTAAGTAAAATGGAGCAACAGATGATACGAAATTCAAAAAACGAGTGCAGACAACAAAGAGGCAACTTGAAAGATAACGGGTATAGATTATATTGAAGGTGATTATTCAATATAACAGGGTTGGAATCATGAAAAATTTATTTGTTATTATGTTACTTCTCTCCGTAATAACCGGGTGCTCCGGTAAACATAACTCAAACAGACAAACACAAGCAGAAGAGGGATTGAAATTTGCCTTTTCATCCGGTGGCAATTTTATCTTAACTCACGATTGTACCGATAAAATCGATTATTTAGGGCCAGATGAAGGGGGGAATGACCAGATAGAGATAACGATAAAAAACGATAAACAATGTTTTGCTCACTTTGATGCTTTAATCAATAAAAACATCGGCACCCAAATGACAATATCATTTAAAGGTACTCATCTTGTCACGGCAACTATTCAAACTTCTTTAAGTCCTTCATTCAGAATGGGGGTAGAAGATAAAGAACAAGCTACGAGCATTATAAACGCATTAAAAAATTAAATTGTTTTTGATATTAAAGTAACCGCATCCTAACTCGAAATCTCCGCCCAATATTGGACGGAGATTTCTGGCAATGTTTACTACAATATATTGACTACAAAGAAATAACCCGTCGTGCAGCTCCTATCGCACTGGTTCCATAGTCTATCGCATTGGCGATCCCTGTGGTGGTCAGGACCCTGCCTCTAATCTGATTACCAATCATGCCAGCAATATTATCTATACCACTGCCGATAGCACCTAGCCCTCTGGAAATCCAACTGTCTCTTCCCATCACTCTGTGCAGACCAGTTCCAATGCCACCGGCAAGCCCGCCGAGAACACTAAATATAGGCTCAAAGACAGGTCTGGCTACACTGAAATGTACTAATTGTCTGGCTAAACCGGCGGCATATGGGCTGACAGCCCGGCCTAAGAGCCTACCCAAAAATCCGCCACCTATTACTCTGTTGATCGCCATTTCCGCCCCCAAACCCGCGGCATAACCCACCGCGTAATTCGCTAAATGTCCGGCGGGGTTACTGGCGACATCTAAACCAAAACCAATCCAAGAGCCATAATAGGTGCCAATACCGGCATGAATCCCGGCTCTGGTACTCCCTTGCGTACCAGTGATCATCCCACCAGCAGCCCCACCCGCCGCTGCCCCGATTTCATGTGTAAGGGTAGAGGAAGTCCCCAGCATGGTATCAATGGTGCCTACCGCACTCCCGGCCCCAATAGCGCCACCTATCCCACGGTCAGCATTATTTATCCATGATCCCACAGCCCCTGTTACCGCCCCGGCGGCTGATGCAACACCAACACCTTGTGCCCGCGCACCATAAGCCGCGGCTGAACTCGCCCCGGCAGCCGCGCCCGCCGCTGACTGTACTAACGTCGATTTTCCCTGTACGAGTCGAGCAAGTAATGCTCCACCCTTTTCCAGAAGGCTACCTACGTTATATCCCATCAATGCGCCAATCCCTGCGCCTACGGCCGCAACCCCCAGAATGACGGGAATAGCCGCACCAGCCGTACTGGCAATGGCAGCCGCAAGCCCCCCAATCGCAATCCCGCCGGCAATGGCTCTGCCAATTTTTTGTCCCCGTCTCATTGACGCAGACATTCCCTCATCAGGTTTACGAAACAGAAATGAAGCAAACCAAAATGTATTCCGATTTCGGTTCGGAGACGGTGCTAATCCGTCATGGTCAGTCAATGTGATGGGGTTATTCCTCACCATCCGGTACAAATTCAGCCCATCCACGGTTCCCGCCGGATCAACACTCAACCATCGGCCCACCCAAGGCTGATAATAGCGGTAGCCGTAATAATATAATCCGGTGGCATCCCGCTCTTTACCGGAGTAACGAACAAATTTGTAGCTGGCTTCTGTCTGATTTTTCGCTGCCCATAGCGCGGTGCCGCCATACGGATAATACTCTTCCTGACTGAGAATCTGCCCTTCGCTATCCAGTTCAAGCTGGCTGGAGCCGAGCAGATTATCGTAACTGTAGCGCACCTGATTGTTATCGATATCTGCCGGTTTACCGCTTTCCCAGTGTAATACCCTTACCTGTGCGCGACCCGCTTCACCGACTGTAATCACCTGCAAATTTTGAGTTGTTTTATCTACAACTCCAGTTATGCGCAGCTCTAATCCCGGAAGATAAGTCACCCGTTGTACTTGAGTGCTGTTACCCGTCTGCTGTTCACTCACTTTTAGCAGCCGCACGCCATCACTGCTATAACGATACCATTCACTATCACTGCTATTTTCGCGGCTCACCGGGGTTACTCGTTGCAATTCACCACGGAGATTCCAATCCAGATTTTGTCCTGGTATTAACGTTTTCTGATGACCGCCGGAATCAAATAGCGCATCCACTCGGGTTGGATCTGTCGTTAATGTACTCAATACCGTCCGGTTACTGCGGCTTGAAACGGTCATCTCTGTGGTGTAACTATTTTGAGTCGCGGGTGAACTGTGTCGGATCTGAACCAAATTACCGCCACGGTCATAAATATAGGTACGAAGGTAATTGGTATAAGTGTTGTTGTCTGTAGGCACAGGCATGGCGGGTGAGGGAAGTTGGTTGCTTTGCTGGCCGATATTGGCCATTTCGCGCCCTGTCGCACTCATAAGCTGATACAGAGAATCATAAACATAACGGTTCTCAGGCTCCACTTTTTGATTGCGCCAAAAGCGGGTGGCTTCGGCATCATTATGGATACTGACGACATTCCCCACCGGATCATACTCATAGCGTAGATCCTGCAATACTCTGGCTCCTGATTGACTCTCTTCGGCACGGAAGGTGGTAATACCAATCAAACGTTGAGTTTCCGGTTCATAACTGTACTCGGTAATCACGCCGTTACCATGCTCTTCACGCAATTTATGACCTGCGGCTGACCAGCTCAGAGACTTAACAATCACCTGTTCATTCTGGCCTTTCACGGTCAACCAACTCCCTTTTAACTGACCGGCAATGTCATAAGCCAGACGCTGAATATTGCCTTTCGCATCGGTTTGGGTCAGTAAAGCCCCTATGGCATTGGTTGTACTTTGTGTCGTATAAACCTCACTTGCCAGCATCCCCTGCCAAACAGTTTCATCGTCACCGCTCCAGTTCACCTCCTGCCCTTCAACCAGCAACTGGTGAGATTGGGATAAAATAGTCCCAGCCAGTGACTGACTTATCAACCTAGTAACGCCCGCTGTGTCATAGTGGCGTATACACAAGCCAGAGAGGTTATACTCTTTCTCCTCTGTAGTATTCTCAGCCCAGATAAAGCGCTCTGTTACTTGAGAAGTTTCCTGATCAAAAACTTGTTCGCTCACAGATAACAAGCGACCGGGCAACGTGTTGCCTTCATAGCGACGAGTCTGACGAACACCCGCCGCATTCATCGTCATTACCGGACGACCTTCAATATCATTTAATGCAACAGTACGGCCAGCATCGATACTCTCTATCCGCAAAGCATTACCAACCAAATCATGCTGCCAGACAAAATTAGGCTTCACCGAGTTATCAGCCTGTTTTGCATCATACAAGCGTGGGTCAATGCTGTGATTCAGGTGTCCACGGACATCATACTGGTAACGGGTGACGCGGGTATCAGTATCCCCGCCGATTACAATACGGTGAAAACCGATATCACGAATGGACAGACCGCGATTATCTAACACGCTGACCGCTGGGGTTTGAGTATAAAGAGTGGTATCAGACGTACTCATATCATATTCCTTCTATTTTGTTTTACAGCTTCCCTTCCAATGAAATGGAGAAAGATCGCAAGATTGATTTTAGGTATGACAGATCCTCTCCCACTCTGGCTACCAGAGTGGGAAGTCTTAGTTAAAAGTTAATTTAAAAGAGTGTTTTCTTGACTTGGCTCGCGAAGCTGGCACCGCCATCGCAAGCGGTATAATGTACCTGCACCAGTACATCATCCATATTCGCCAACAGTGACGCCTGCATCTCATCCGCCTTCAATGTGTTGCCATCAATATGTTCATCCACTGAACGTGGAAAGGTAAGCGTCCATTTGGAGACTGCACCCGTGCCCTCAAACGATAGATAGCGCTCATCTTCCAGACGCAGCTCAAAGTTACCGGCATCATTAATGCCAGAAGAGAGCGCCACTTGCTGGCTGGCACGCAGGTTAGTGACAATATGCGTCGCATCACCCTCTTTACCTGTCGGATCATTGAGACGTTTAACACCATTGATATCTGCTGCTAACAATGTACTACTGCTGGTCTGGGTAAGTGTTGCCTTCACATTTTGATACGGTCCGATCAACGTCGGCAGTGTTACTGACACAGTTTTAATCTGGCGCAAATAGTGCCCCGGATAGTCGTTGTCAAACAGCTTTTCGCTTAATGGAAAGTCGATTTTGCCTTCGGTTTTTAACTTATTGAAACCACCATCGCCCAATAAGTTTTTGAGCGACACAGTACGGATCACATTAAGACGGCGTTCATGACGAGCCAAATAGGCCGCTTCCATCTGATGCAAGTTAAGTTGCAGTGTCTCCCCCACTTGCAGACCACGATAATGGTCATTCCAGGTACCGGTCTGGATAAAAGTGGCGACGTAATCACCCAATTCATACTGCCAACAAGCCTGGGCGGACAAACACAGAGAAACCACAGCGTCGTACGCTTGATAGTACAACGCGGCTAATTGACCGCTCAGCCACTGGTACAGAGTCGCCTGGGTGAAACGAGTGGTCAGGTAAGTCAGCATGGTTCGAATTTGTACCTGCTGTGCCTTCGCCTGTTGCAGGGAAGTTTGAGCCGCTTTTTCGCGCACTGCCAACGCATCCAACTGTTTCTGTAATGCGTCGACCTCAGACTGTGCCTGTTGGTATTGAATTTGCCACTCTTCACGGCGGCGACGGTAGTTCTCCGTGGTTGCCAGACGCTCGGCCACCACGCTGGTAGCTTGACCGGCAGCCATCAATCCGATGGCAATCGCTTCCGTTACCCCTTCATAGCGCGAGCCACCATCAGCCAAACCAAAGATATTCGGGATCACTTTCAACGCGCCACTGGCAGTTTGTACGCCGGTGGAAGAAGAAATCAGGGATTGTGCTGACGTTTGGGTATCCATCACCAGTTGTTCCGCGCTGGAGATGTTGTTCTGATACAAGGTGTAATAATGGTCATGACGCTGTTGCGCCGTCGCCTGACTGGCTTGCAGCGCCAGACGATCCGCCGCCAATCCATCCAACGCCTGTTGTTGTAACGTGATGGCATAGCTGGACATATCCAACAGTTGCTGTTGCGCCAACTCTTCTTGACCGGCCCGTTCGCTACGTTCCAACAAGCTAAGCAGGTTCTGACCAAAACCGGTCAGCGTCCCCACGGCGCTGTAAGCTCGCGGCAACATAGCGCTGAAACGGTATGGTGGTACCGTCAACATGGCACCACTGACGCCATTCGTTAAGGTGCCGGATTGAGCACGCTGAGCCAACAGCGCTACCGGATCAGCAGGCACAGCATACAGCGGCAGAGAAAGCGGCTTGCCATCAACGGTCAGGTTATGACGCAGATTGTATAACCGTGCATCCAACGTATCCCAATGGGACAACATCAGAACATTGAGCGGTTCATTAAAATAGCCATTATCTGCCAGTTTCAAGTGGCTAATGTTATTGCCCGGTAATGCGGGTAAAACGGTATTACTGTTAGCCAACTGGTGCTCAAAATCACGTAAAACCGTTTTTTGCCCGGCAGCCAAAGTATCGAGGGTTTGCGGCGTCCAAGTGCTACTCAGCGATACATCCGGCCGAGGCCCTAGCAATTCAGCGGCCAGATTGTAATAGACACGAGCCTGAGTCAAACCATCACGAGTCAACTGGCGATACCACATATCTCCCTGAGCAATCAGGTTGCTGACATAGGCGATAAACACTGCTTTCTGGTATATCACCGGATGGGCATAAGCCTGAGTATCCGGATCGATAGGATCGCCTAAATGACGTGATAGATCGCTGTGTCCTTCAACTAACGGACGTACATTCCAGTAAGCCGGCGCATTATGTGGCTTGTTTTTCATCGCTGGATCAAAGATGTAATGCAAACTCTTTTGTGCTGGCGAAAATTGCTGTTCGTTGGCAAAGCGTGTAGCAACCAGAAACGGCAAGTGAAAGAACAATTCCCAGAAATAGAGACCGTTTGAACCGTTAAAGTCCATTGGTTCACTCTTGCCATCAGTAACCAGATCGGCCTCCAGCGAAGGATCCGCCTGCAAGGTGTAATCCAGCAAACTATCCAACCCCAAATTGGCTTTCTCAATCAAGGTACGTACAAAGGTAGTGTTAAGACGGGTTTTCGCGGGTAATGATGAGGTCCAGAAGTCTAAATATTGCACCAAACCACGCTTGCTATCGTAACGGGAAATCAATCGCGGAATGGCATCCGGAGCTTTACTGTCTTGCAACGCAACATACACATTAAACCACTTACTAACCCAGGAATAGGCCCCTTTTCTCCCTGATGGGCGGTCATAATGATCCCACACGACATTCAAACAAACCTGTAGGTAGTTTTTATCCGGATCAGTGGAGAAATCCGCTTCGGACAAAGTATAAGTTGTAGAATAGGCTGCACCGCTGGCAAGTTGGAAATTTTGGCTACCATAATGTCTGAACAGGTTGCGGTTATCCGCAGTGTCAACATTGATTTCTTGATAGAATTTTCGGTTATCGGCGATTTTCTTGAAGTTTTTGATATAAGTGAGATGACCAGCGCCTGCAAAAAAGGCAATCAAGGTATCAATGCTAATAGCGTAATTTATTGCACCGGCCCAATCCCCCAAACGTGTACCATCCGGAATATACAGGTTATAACTGCTAGGATCATCCCCTACCCAAGCGATACCGCCATTTTTCACAGTAACGGAATGGTGTCCATAAAGCAGGAATATGGAATTCCATGCATCATTAACGGGCTGGTTTATATCCCATGTTCCATTAGGAGTAGACCCTCCACCATAACCCTGGGGATAATAGGTAATTACTGCATTATGGAAGCTGTAATAGTCTTCATCATCGTAATCCAGGTAAAAACCCTCGTTTCCTGTCCATGAAAAGCCATAACCAGACGTAGAATTGCTTTCTCTGTCATCATAACCAAACGTATGACGGTTAATAAAATCCCCATTAGTCGTGGTTTGGATATGGAGTGTCAGACCATCTTGATCGATATACACATAGGCACCGGCGGTACCCGGTTTCAGATCATCAATTTTACTTACCCAACCCGTATTTTCAGGATCTTCTGTTGGCTTGCCCGGAACAACCTTAGTGATCACATACTTTTTATCGTATACCGCGAATTGCAAGCAGTTTTGATCATTTGTTTCATCACGATAGGTACTAAACAAAAAATCCTTACTCAATGGCCTGAGAATATGGCGATTAAAGGCTGAATCACAATACAAGTAGCCATACACAGTAGGGCGATTCTGAGATGGGCTTCCCGTAAAATTGCGCACAAACACCCCCAACATCAGACGGCCATACGGGTTACTGTCAGTTTCCTCCGTCGGATCAATACTAAAGTCGGTGGTAGCCAACAAATTCACATCTCGTAGCACAATGTCATTTTCATCAATCGACAAACTAGTGCGTGATATATCCTGATCACCATCTCCATTTTGTCGCGTCATCAACGTGGTAGTATTCGGCGCCGTCCAAGTATCATCATAGCGTTTATAACCAAACTTTATGCTATAGGCATGGGTCTTACCGATATCTTTGCCGTCGTCTCCCTTTTGCACTGCCGGGTCACGCTCAACCCAAGCCACATACAGCCGGTCGTTATAAAATACCGGGCGAACTGTATGCTCCAGCACCGTATCACCAGACAACGGCAAGGTAATTTCCTGCCAATCATTCCAACAATTCGGTGTTACCGGATTTCCCGCCGGGTCCTGACGGTTTTTACTCAAATCCATCTGACGCCAGTAGTAGCGATACGGTTTAGTGGTAGTGCGACCAATAAAGTAATAGATGGCTTGGTCAAATTTATCCTGATTAATATAACCACTGAGCACATACAGATTACTCACTGCCTCAAACTCATTGAGGTACGCCAAAACAGCATCCTGCACCCGGTCCGGATCGAGTCGGTTCTGGTTTAACGTGGTCTCCAGCTCCGAGAAATAATGGCTTTTTTCCTGCCGGGTGATGGGGGAAATGTAGTTCTCAGCGTAATTTCGAACCTCAGCCCCCGCAGCCCAAATAGCATATTGGTTATCATTATCACGCCATTCGTTAGCGGTAGAGGGTTCCATTGCTTGGCGCCCCGGTTCAGAGCCGTTGACCAAACGAGTCATATATTGCTGTATGCTGGCAATCGCTTGAGCAACTCGGCTGGTCTCAACCTCATCAGCCACTTCCGGGTCAATCAGCAAATATTCGTACAAGTCTTCCACCGTCACCGGCTGACCACTGACGCCTTTCAGCGTCGGTGCCACAAAATTCATATAGCCAGTCACCAACGCATCACGCTGGGATTCATTCAGTTGTTTTTCCATTGTCGATAACATAATTATCTGCCTTACTTAAATGGCGGTTTAGAAACAGCCTCATTGGGCCGTACGGAAAAATCAAATCCACTCAGATAGTGAACGCACTCAGTTACTACCCTTGACATGGGATACGCCAGCCACCAGCGCCTGACCGGTGCTTTGCCAAAGGGTATAATCACTATCACGGCTCAGGACATAACCTTGCTGTTGCTGTGTAACGCCAAGACCCGTCTGGTTCTGTGCCTGTTGCAGATGCAGAAGCGTATCCAGTTGCGGAGTGGTTTTGGCAATCCCACCTAATACCGCCCAAGCGGCTTGCAGTTCGTTAGCCTCCCAACCCAACAGAGTTGCCAACGTCTGCGCAGCATCCGCCTGACTCAACGACGTAGCAGCATTAGCCGCGCACAGGTAGGCCAGTACATCATCTTCCGACCCGCCACCGGCTTTACCCACCTGGAGCAACAGATCACTGTAACGGCTTAAGGTATAGAGCATCCACAAATTGATATCGGTCACTGTTTCTACGGAAGCGCCAAAATAGACTGGATAGTCCAGCAAGGTTTGCACCATTGCAGGACTCAACGTGAATTGTTGGGTTAACAAGGAACGGCGTACCACTTCACGTAATTGACGCAAATAGTCAGCGGGAATATCAGCCGCAGTTTTAACGGTTTTCTTCAATGCCCAAGTCGCACTCAGCCACTGATAGGTTGTTTGCCCACTCCAACGCAACAACAACGCAGGCAGTGACTGACTCACATTCAGAATTTGCGCCAACAGACTGACAGCGACACCTTGCTGAGTTTGCTGCGCTTGATTCAGCGTATTCGTCAGAGTAGTCATTGCCAGCTTCTTATCTGCATCAGACAGACTTTGTGTATTAACCACCGTGGCTATAACACTTTCTATGCCAGCATCAGTCACCAGACCAACCTTATCGATAAGCGGGCTATTACCTGCCGAGAGCAGAGCAAACCAGTCAATAACGTGGCCGCTGGTATCAACTAATGGCGCACCACTACGGGATAACAATGTTGCATCCACCAATGTACTGCCCAAGTTCTGCCACACTTGACGGATAAAGTTCAATTGATCGTCAGTGCCCTGCCCGGTAAAGGTAGAACCGCTACTCAACAGTAAAAGTAAGGTTTCAACGGGTAAATCGTGCTGTTGTTGCCATTGAGCGATCGCACTTAGCGCTTGCAGCAAACTCAGGATATCCACCACCAGCGGGGAATCTTTTTGCGGTACCGTGATTGTCGGTTTTCCTGCCAGTTGCTGCCAGACGATGCCTGTACCTGCATCTAATTGATCCGCCAAGGCACAAAAAGCCTCAGGATCTATCCCCAATGTACGCGCCAGATTAGCCAGACGGTAGAAAGCTGACACCACAAACAGATTACAGTTGAGTGTACTTTGCGTGATATTCCCCTGTTGACGGGCAATATTATCCGCCAATAACAGGAACTGACGATGATTGAGGCCCAGTGCAGTGCTGATATGCTTAACACGCGCCCCATCTCCCCCGGTGGTCAATGTATAGACAAAATCCTGATTATCTATCACAAAAGGTGTATCAAAGGTGCCAGCGGAGTTAAACACCTGATCTAAGAACGGTATTGCTGGTGTAATGGCAAACGGGGTCACCACGCGCAGCCAGCCAGTAAATTGTTTGGCGGTCACACCGTACTTCGCCTGATAATGTTTGAACACCCCCAACATACGCAGCGTATTGTTACTCATCAACAGCGCAGTATTTCCTGCTTCCGCATCCATAGCAGAAGTCACCAACAGGTCAATATCCTCATAGGACAGATTCAGCCATTTTTGCAGGCGCACGATGCGGTTAATACGGTCCAATTTGTCATCTGTCAGATTGTTAACCGTCAGAGCAAAATGAGCCTCCGCACCACTGCGGCTCAAGGTAATCGCCTCCGGCTTACCGGCATGAATAAAGCGGGCACCGTAAGCAAATGGCGTCGCTGTCGTGTCACTAGAACTCACATTATCAGACTTAACCACCGTAGAACCCCCGACAGTTGAACACAACATCAGTTCTACCTGGGGTACAGTCAAACTTGTTCGGCCGGTCAGTATAGTCATATCGCTGAAACTGTTCGCCGTAAGCGAACTATCACCATAATTTAGCTGATAGAAATCCTGACCGACGGTTTCCACCATGATTTTCTGCTGCTCTGGCGAAAGCTGACTCGCCATAATTTGTAGTCGAGTTAAAGCACCGGCAGTCGCATCGCTGAGCTTTCCTTTTGCTGTTGCCCAGAAGTTTTGCGGCAGATCCAGCGTCTGTGGCAGAGTGATATCTTGCAACGTAGTACCCAATACCGACTGAGCTGTCTGAATCTGCTGGTGACCATAATGATATGGCAAATTATTCGGGTAACGGGTGGTGGAGAGTTTGGCGTTTACCGCTTCCAGATCAGCCAAGCTCAGTTTCTTCTGAATGGCTTTGGACAGAATTTCATTAACCAATTGTAATTGCGGTACAACCTCATTGATCGCTTTATCATTAATTAACAAAGCCCCGATATCGGGTCGGCGCTCCACCAGCGTATTCATAATGGCACTAGCACCACTCTTTTCCTGTTCAAGGGCCAATTGATAAATATGAGTCAGATAAGCTACCGGGGCATCATTCGCTTCTGGTGACCCACTCGGAGCTTTATCTTTCCAACCCGTGTTTGCATCAAGGAACTGATTAGCGTAATCCGGACCTGATACGGAGAACGGACTTCTCAGGCTAAACTGAACCGCTTCACTAAGAGAATTACGGCGAAAATGGTGTAACACCTGATGAGCATAGCCCACTGCCAGGTCATACATTTTTTCAGCACTGCGCCCGAGATCAGCACGATGCTCACGAATAAAACGCTCACGCGGCATACGTACCACATCAAACACTGAGGTATAACCAAGATTGGTCAATTTACCGGGCAGGTTGTAGATCTCTTCGGTACGGGAAATCAGGGGACTGGCGAGTTGATTCATACGGACTCCTGAATTGAGGTTTATCATGAGGAACAGGTTTTTCGCGCAAAAAACAATCATCATCTTATGTGTTAAGAAAATCAGGTCGCCCTGCCTTCTAAAGACGCCATACACGATGATGATGTGTGAGGAAAAATATAATAAATCACAAAACTTGCTTACATTAAAAAACAAAATACAGACAATAAAATAACTTTACCTTTATATAATTATTTAGAATAAACATTTACGTATATTTATAATTAATTTACAAAAAAATTAATATAATTAATATTCTTGGTGTATTTTCATTATTTTTTAAACAATATATACCCTATGGATTTCAAGATGCATCGCGACGGCAAGGGAGTGAATCCCCGGGAGCATATTCCGATAATCATCCCCCTTTTCCCAGGGCTTAAATCCTGCCACATTAACCGTTTTATCCTTTTTTTATTGGGTTATTTTTATCGTTTTCTTCATAAAATAACCGGCGAGAAAGCGATTTAATACCTATCTGCTCGGATAGTATTATTTTACGCGCGGATTTCTTTTCAATTCGCTATTAATGGTTAATGATTTTCGATTAAATGCAATTAATTCTTCCATTTGAAAAGTTGCATTTATTGAGTTAAATCCATCCTTGATATAAAAGCTTTAATAGGGTTAATGTAATTTATTTTAAATTCATCCCCTCACGATAAAACGCCAGCCCCCCTCTTTTACCATTTCCAAGAAAATAACCTCATCACCCGAAAAACCACTTGGTTTAATTTTATAATGGTTCAACCCTTTATTAAAAATTTCCTGATAGGTTTTCCCTAAGCTATTAATTAACGCTTCAACGTTAATAGTCATTATTTATATCACCTCCGCTCTTGATTTAGCCAATTCACCTACGACTCTATTTTTCAAACTACCCGCAAATGAATTGGCTTTTAAAAATAACCTCCCATCTACATATTGATTACCAACGCACCTCTGACGTAGGCAAAAAAGTCACCAATCTGACTTGCTCCAGCAGATCGTAATCAACCTGCATACTAGTTGGAATACGAAAATCCAATAAGGTATATAACTCAGTCCAGCCAATTTCTTTAGTTAACCTTTTCCTTGGTGGAAGTGATTTTTCAGGTTCACCAAAATGTTCATGAATCCATTGCCGAAACATTATAGGAATTAATGGTGATGGTAGTTCATTTGGAAACTGGTATGAATCTTTTTTCTCATCAATCAAGATGAGTCCTATCGCAAATAAGACCTTGTTATCCCTCCTAAAAGCAAGATGTACACCTTCTTTAATCATATGCAGGGATATATTAGGATCTCCAGGATATCCTGTTGGTTTAGTTTTATAAGGAATTAGCCCTTCATCAAAAATTTCCTGATAGGTTTTCCCCAAGCTATTAATTAACGCTTCAATGTTGGTCGCCATTATTTATATAATTCCTGTTTCCGATTAATTTTATGCATCTTCGATCTAGCTTCTTCAAGTTGGTCTTCTGTTGCACCATACTGCTTCAACGCTGGTTTTATAGCATCAAAATCCCGGTCAACCGCAGAGCGTAAATCCTTTGAATCCTGTTCTATCCGAGATGAAGTATTTCGTCCACCATAAGTCATACTGAATTTTCGATGTACTTCGGCAGGAATAATGATGGCGGCAACATCTTTAGCCATAGCATCAATTTCAAAAGGTTGAGCATCTGGGTACATCTTCTGCAATCTCGCTCGAATAGCCGCTGCCGAAGGCATATGATCCGCATGTGTTCCATTCCTTAGCCGCCCGGCAAAATTTCTATATAAATCCACTTCAAACAATTTCACCGGCGGTTTACTCAGATACACATACACCGGCGGCATATTCGGAATGGGGAATACCAGAATATAATCGCGGAAATCCTTCTCTTCCGGCATTGGCAACGATTCAATATCGCTGCCCACTTTATCCGGGATCGGCAACACGGTTATTTGCGACGGAATAAACGGCTGTTCTTCATTCCCGGTATGGGCTGGAGCCTTGAATTCCTGTTCATTCGGCGTCCATAAAATTGTCGGCCGGGTTTCTCCCGGTTCCCAGAACTCGTAATTACCGGTAGTCCGATTCAGCGTCATCATGCGAACCGGCACTTTATCCAAGCCGCCTTCCGGGCTGACGTGATATCCCTGAACCGTCATCCTGCCGCTTTTTTCATCTCTGATCCAGCGAAAACGTACACGAGTTGGTGCTTTTCCATACTGTTCCGCTATCTGTCTCAGGCGATACGGATCTAAGTAATCCTCTTCCCCCTGATTCAACGACGGTGAATAAAACAGCCCCATTAACCCAACCGTTACCGGATTCGGTGCCGCCAGCCAACGTCCAGCACTGATAGCGCCGCCACCAATGTAACGCATCACCAGCGTTTCCCCTTCCGCTACCGCGCTGCGGGTAGTGGCGGCCACAGCGGTAGCCGCCGCTTCGGCATTATCTTTTCCACTACGAAACCACCGCTTATACCACGGTAATTTTTTATCCCGCGGCTTATCCGGTTCCGGCGGGTGTTTCTTGTCCTGCGGAGGTGGTTCAGGCTTTTGCGCCGTGACCGGAGCAGGAGATGACGGCACCTGATATACCGCCATTCTGCCAAAGTTATTTGCCGATTCAGGCTCAGTTCCAGCATCAGTACACCCTTTACCCCGCTGGCAGGACTTCGTAAACACCGGTATCGGCGGCGGAGGCGCCTGTGTTGCAGGCGGGCTTCCCACATCCTTTACCGGAGAAGAGAAATGCTGTTGCGCCATATTCGTGGGAGCGACAACCCGGTCAGCAGCCTTATTCTGCTTCTCATAGCTGTCCATCTCCGAATTGATAAACCGAGCGCGACAGGGGCAAGTACTGACACTATCCAGCGTGCCAGCCAGCTTGCGCCCCATGTCAAAAACATCGGATACACCACCAACAATCACGTAAGTACCGGGATGTTTGCCACAGGTAACCTTATCCCCTTCACGAGCGGTTGCTCGCCCATTAAATGTCATGGTGTGGTCACCGGTAATAATCTGACCGCCACAGGTTGTTTTATCACCAACGAGCAGGAAATACCCTATTGCCATTTATTCACTTCTCCAATGATTTACAACATGAAGAGTGAATCTAACTGAAATCATCATCATGCTTTTGCCACTTATGGATTAATAAATAATCAATAGTGCAATGAATTTCACTTAAAAACATATAGGAATATTCTGAAATTTAGAGAAATAATGTCGATTGATACTTGTAATTCATCATATTTTGCAACATTTTTGGTACAATTAATTATCAAAAGTGAGAATTTAAGCAGCAGTGACGAATTGGCAGAAGTACACCGCAGATTTTTTCAAATTATGGTCAGACTGTTAACCACTATCCGTTCAAAGTGCTGACCAAAAGACCAACACTTTGTCAATCATCTGCAAAACTATTCAAGCTTTGATGGGCTTTACCAGATTACCTCTGATAATCACAGAAAGGCTATGCAGTTGCACAAGCAAACATGCTTTGTTGATGCAAACTGCGAGCAAACTGACAATTTAAGGCTAACTCTTTCCTACTATGCCCCCGAACCAGTAAAGCTTCCCAATGGGGATGATAACCGGGCACAAACCCTGTACAGGCAAATCCTGCCTGCTGCAAAATTTCTATTGCCTGAAGAGTCCCTTCCCCTACCGGCAATTTCACATATATCAGTTTATGTGCCGGTAACTCTGCCACCTCTTTTACCCGCTCGGTTGTCTGCTTTTCTATCCACACTTCCAACCGACGTCCATGATTGGTTATACGGAAATCTGCATCAGCCAACGCCTCCGGTTGCAGAGGCTCTTGACCAAAGACTTGAGTCACCGATGTCAACCACCTTTGCCAACCGGAAGGCCAATGTAACTCTGGAAATGGCCAGCTTTGTAAAGGTAAACAACCCAGTACTATGCTTTCCGGTCGCGCCTGATCAAATGGTGATGTTACATAGTCCGGCAACAATCCCGTGGTGTGAAACCCCAGATTTTGGGCCAGACGCTGACTGTAGTTATGTGACGACACTTGCTTAATCGTGAGTATGCTTAACCCTATTTCTTTGGCCTGATCACACAAATATCGCCCAAGAGCGGTAGCAATACCCTGCCCACGTGTCTGTGGATGTACTGCGATCAACGCCAGTTCAGCGCTTAATGAGCAGCGTTCATCCCGCCACAGTGCCGCATGTCCCAGCACGTGTCCATCCTGTACCGCAACAGCGGAATACCACTGTTTTGCCGCGTTATAACGGCCAAGCATGGTAGGTAAATAGACTTCCGGGTAGACATAATCTTCGCCGTAAACAACCCGAAATAACGCACTAACACCGGTAGAATCCTCTTCCCGGAATAATCGAATTAATGGCATTTCTGGATTCATGCTCACGCTGCCTTCTCTTCAGCACCATAACCACGATGATCAACTACCCGCATCAATTTACCGGAGCGTGGATGAGTGACCATATTTTCCAAAACGCAGTAAGTGACCTCCATATGCAGTAATCCCTGATCACATAACTCTGCTATAGCGGGTTGTGCCACCAGCAACGCCTGATGCACTGATGTTGTCGATGGTGCCAGTGATGAATCGCCGGCTAACAATAGTTCTATCTTATCTATGCCACCCTGACGGCTCAGCAATAACTGCCAAGCCAGTATGCCCTCTTGCTGTTGCAGTAAACGCGCAATATGGTCAGGAAAAATGGACAGTGAGCAAACTCGCACTCGGTGAGCGCTGCCCGCTCGCCCCTGCAAAGCGAATTTGCGGCGCGGCAGTCCTGACTCTTCACACCAACAGGCCATGTCACCCGTCGGGTAGCGGATAACCGGCATCAAGCGTCGTTGCAGGTTGGTCACAACCAATAGGCCATTTTGGCCGGGCGCCGTAATCGGCTGACCATTAACTTCGTCAATAATTTCAACAATAGTTTCCGTATCAAAAACCCGATGTTCGCCGTAATAGCAATCGGGAGACGCCGCCCCAATGAGACCCGCATCAACGCTGGCACAACCAACTGAACCAATACGCGCATTCGGAAATACGTGACTCAATAGTGTCAGTTGCTCTGGAAACAAACTTTCACCGCCATACAACAGGCGATCAATGCCGGGCATAGACTGACCGCACTGCTGCAAGGTACTGGCAAAACGTAATAGTTGCACCGTCACCCCAGCCAAAACATTAATCCCCAAGCTGACAATCGCATCGGCCAGTGCTCGATCATCAACTGACCAGGTAAACGGATACTCCACCACCGGCACCGGTGAATAGGACAAGGCACCGTGAATAAACAATAAACTGGTATACAAATCACCAGCCACAAACAGATTAGCAACGCGGTCACCTGGCTGTAATTGCTGTGCAAGCCCTTGACCAAATGCGCACACAAAAGCACGCCATTCGCTATGACTGAACACCGACAATCGACCATCACTGGTAGAGCCACCGGTTTTAAAAACATGACCACCGTTAACAGGGCCAGTTAATACCGACCAGTTTTCCAGCGATTGTGATTGCTGCCAATAGTCAGCAGGATTGATCAATGGCAGATCAGTTAGCGCCCAACCAGATCGCGGCAGATCACGATAAAGATCTTTAAAAAAAGGCGCATGATTGCGGGCGTATTCAACCAGATCGTGTAATGATAGTGTCATGATTTACCCAAAAAGTAGTATTATTGGTCTCAGAATCGGCTATCTAGCACCAGCGGCGTTTTGCCACTTTGCGGGTGACGATGGAACTGTCCAGCCGGTGTAGGGATAACGTCCAATTGAAGCAATCCACCACTGACGACCTGATTCAGCATCCCATGTTGCAACAGATGCATACGTACCTGCTTAGCATCCCCGTCGGCTAATATATAGATATAATCACAACCACTGGAATTTTTCCCTACCAGCCACTGCACCGGAAATGGTAGCCCAGCGGATAATTCTGTTGGGTTCAAAAAAATAGAACCTACCCGTAATAACGCACCATGACGGCCTTCCAGTTTAAACCGCGGCGTTGGTAATCCGCAGGCGCAGAGGCCAGGGAGCCAATAACCTAAGTCACCTATATCATAACGCTGGACCACCTGCCCTTCCCGTGCCAGAGGGGTAAACACCAGTCGACCGCTTTCCCCTGTCGGAACAGGCTGATCACTATCAAGAGCCAAGATTTCCAGCCATTGAATATCAGATAACAGATGGAACTCCCCTTCTTGGCAACAAGCACAAGCATGGCCTAACGGACCGGCATCCACGGAACCGTAAATCGCCGATTGAATTATCTGTACACCAAAACTGGACAGAAACCGACGTCGCTCTTCACCAATATGCTCACCACCGGTAAAAATTTTGCGTATCCCACCATAGGCGCGTAACGCAGCCTCTTCACATTCAAACAATCGGTGTATAGTGCTTGACATTCCCGCCAGCGTATTGATTCCCTGAGTGACAATAAAGTGCCTGATTTGGCTAAAATCATCGTCTATTGGCCCCCCCATCGGGTAATGCGGCACGGATAATTTATCCAGCACAGTGAAGAAACTCATCAGACCGCCATACAAGTTACTGCCATAAAACAAATTCATTACCCGATCTTGGGATGGCTCCAGGCCAGCAGCAAATAAGCCATCTGCCGCAGCCTGCATTTGACTGTGATAATCTCGATGGCTGAAACCCGCCAACTTTGGCTCACCACTACTGCCACCGCTACGGAAAAACACCTGTGCTTTTGCCGTCATACCGCCGCTCTGAAACTTTGCTTTATCCATCACTGGAATCCCTGCCAGTTCCGGCGGATTGGCCGACCATTTATCCAACGTGACATGGCCTGGCAGTTGTTCAGCTTTCAAACTGACGGAGACACGTCGCGCCAGCCGAGTCAATGCATAAACACCATCATGTGGCTCACCCTCGTAGCCATCATGCATAGCTCCAGCCTGACATATCCGGCTAACACCAGCGGCCAACAACTGACGACTCAACATCGGCAGCGCTTTTTCTTTCGCTATCAGAGCACAACTTTGCAAATAGGGGCGCCACGGCAACAAAATCTCAACCAATTGTGCACGTGGTGCCGGACGGACTTGCAAAGTACGGTACAGAGGCGATGGAGCAAGCTCTTGACGCTGTATCCAGGCTACTCGCCAGCCATTGCCCTCTTCTACCGAACCGCGGAATTCAGCAAAAGTGTGATCCAACTTCAAAAATGCCATCTGACTGCTGATTTCCGCCGCTTCCTGTATGTCTGTCTGTAAAGCTGGCCATATTGACGCGCGTCGTGCCAGTGCGGCAGCCACAGCACCAACAACTTCCCGTAAAACGTTCTCGTCAGCGCTATCTACCAACAAACACTGTGGACTGGAACACGCTTGTTGGTCAAAACGGCAAACATCATCAGCCAATGCATCGTAATCAGCATCACTGGCAGCCATCGGCTCCAAATAAGCAAAACTGATACGATGTCCCCAATCTATCCAACGGCAACCGGGTCGTAGTTGGCTACGAATAGCGGTCAGGGCGCTATGACTGCCCCAGGCAGATACTGCATCAGCACACGCCAGTAATTCTGATAATTGATCAGATGGCAAAGGCAACACGGATATATAAGGTGCCAACGTGCCGCTCAGGTCATGACGTAGGAATTCAGCCAGTATCTGCGCATTAAGGCCGTGGTCACTGCTACTAGGACGTAACCAGTTGACATTACCCACTAGCAAGCTCTCTAACACGGCCATAAATGGCAGCAAAGGCGCATTGGCCGGCGTAATATGCACCACCAATCCCAACGGTTGCCAAGTTTCAAAACGGGGTTGTGTATAGTCAAAGCGACGCAGAGAAAAGGGCTGTTCTCCCAGTTCGTGCCGCAACTTTGCCTCTAAAGCATCGCGATGACAGAAGTGACGTAACGCGGTGATGGTGGCTCTATCCAGCGCAAGCTTAACAGCAACAGTATCGAGATCATCAACGAAGCGCTCAGCACACGCCAATACCTGTTGTACACTTGGGGGACAAGCCAGCGTCTCAGCCAAATTACCTTTAAGTTCCGCCAATACGCTAGCGGGCTCCAAGTCAGAGATAACCTTACCATTCACTAAATACATTTCAGGACTCCTTTATCAACTCAGAAGCGGTAATCGCACAACTGCGGCTTTTACTGGTACCGGCACGACCTAGTAACTCAAACCAATCGGTAGCTAACTCACAACCACATTCAGCGGCCGGATGCAGCACCGCCAAATCGCTCACCACAATACTGTGTGCCGGGCTGGAAGTGATATAAGGTGATACCAAATGCAGAAAACCTGGCTTACCATAGGGTTGAACCGCCATGTTAGTTGTATCGCGGATACAGGTTCGGGCATAGACCGGCACATGAAAATGGTGATTTCGGCACTCAACATAAGGCACTGGATGCTCCACCGAACCGTAACCATCCCGGCACCGCTCGTCAGGAATACCCAGTTGTTCCCCCAAACGCTGATACAGTAAGGATTTTGGAATAGCTTTATCAGCGTGCGTTTTCCAACCTCCACCTAAAAAGACCAGTGACTCAGGATGCAGCTGCACCGACGGCAACCCCATTTCCTGCATCCGCTCCAGTGTGAACCACAAGAATGCCGGAAAGCCCAAGATACGCACCGGCAGCCCTTGTGCCGCAAATTCTTGTAAGGATCGGATAACGCCAAAAGGATCAAACTCATTGCTTTTTCCGTTGTGGCGCAGTGCATAACAGGCTTGGTTTACCGGTGCATACTTGCACAGATACTGATCGGTATACGCGGTTCCCAACGTAACCGTACCGGCAGGCTCATAACTTAGCAGCAAGTAATTGCAGGGCTGCTGCGGCGTATTCCAACCGTAATACTCGAAAATCCGTTCAACCATATTTTGAGCTGCACGCATACTACGTGCATCGTAACGCATACGGCTCTTTTGGCCGGTTGTCCCGGAAGAAGTCAACTCCAATGCATTCCTACCAGCGGTACTGAGCAACAATTGGCGTTTGAAATAATTAGCGAAAATAGGCGGCAAACGCGACCAATCGTCCAGTTTCTCCAATCTTTCCACTTCCAGATCGTTAGCCTTCAACCACTGAGAATAACCGGGAGTATTTTCACAGTGGTACAGAGTCAATTCACGCATGGCAGCATCAAATAATTGGTCGCAAACGCTATCGACCCGATAAGGATGATCAAGCGCACAAAGGGCATCAACATAAGCAAGAGAGGTCAAAAGTCGTCTCCAGAAATTAAAGAAAAAAGGGTATTTACTGCCCCTAAAATAATAGGTACGTTGTTTCAACCTCCGGCAAATAAATTCCGCCGAAGAAAAAATAATGACATGTTGAATACAACTCCTTAACCAAATAAAAACAGGTCACCGTTCTGATAAAACTAACATTTAATTTTGTTAATTCCTTGTAAGAAAAATAATAAAAACATAACAACTATGATTTAATAAACACTAATGTAATAACAAATTTATATTTAATAACCTTATCGACGAATTTAGACATCATTATTTATACCCGTCATCTTTCAAGTTGCCTCTTTGTTGGCTGCACTCGCTCACCCCGGTCACATCGTTATCTATGCTCCCGAGGATTCTCTCCCTTGCCGTCGCGATGCATCTTGAAATCCATAGGGTATATACCCGTTATCTTTCAAGTTGCCTCTTTGTTGGCTGCACTCACTCACCCCGGTCACATCGTTATCTATGCTCCCGGGGATTCGCTCCCTTGCCGTCGCGATGCATCTTGAAATCCATTGGGTATAGCATGATAATCAACAACGTTACTTCTTTATTCTCGTCAATTTTTCCAACAGGTAAAGTCTCTAAACCTGAAATAAAACCATCAAATTCAAAGTAGTCATCTTATTATTTTCAACGAGAAAGCTATTTCGGGTAAAACATTATATGGTCTATTTCCATTCAATGATGAGCAATTTTCAGAATTATTCACAACAAAATAAGAAAAACAGATTAATGATCTACATTTATATTATCAATATTTATACCCGTCATCTTTCAAGTTGCCTCTTTGTTGGCGGCACTCGCTCACCCCGGTCACATAGTTACCTATGCTCCCGGGGATTCACTCCCTTGCCGTCGCGATGCATCTTGAAATCCATAGGGTATACAATACCTAAAAGTAAGCAATTTATGATATTTCCAATACCAATCAAATTTTTTATCAAAATAAAAACCACCAAAAAGTTAAAAATAAAAAACATATTTCTATACACATGATAGAAATTTGCTTTTATATAATTAATTTACCTACTTTATTAATCATTCATGTTAATATTCCTTTATCAACTATACCCGTCATCTTTCAAGTTGCCTCTTTGTTGGCTGCACTCACTCACCCCGGTCACATCGTTATCTATGCTCCCGGGGACTCGCTCCCTTGCCGTCGCGATGCATCTTGAAATCCATAGGGTATATTATAACTCTTGTGAAGAATAAAATATTTCAATAACAATAAAAATAAGAATTGCCAATAAGCAATATTATATATAATGATATTTCAATAAAAAACAAAAAGTTTTTATTTTGTAAATATCTAAAATATACAAAATATAACACTTAATTTTACCTTAAATTTCCATTTATAATACTAAAAATATAATATTTGTATTTATAATTCACAAAGCCAATATTTCATTTAACAATTTAACCAAGAATCACAATATAATATTATTTATTTTGTTAAAATAACAATAGCAAATTAACTAATATCTAACTCATAATGTATTTAAATATTAACCCATGTAATAATTACATTATTTTCCAAATTTATTGTTTTATCTCATATATAAATTAAATACAAATGAAATATAAATGCAATATAAACCTCATACAAATTGAAATCTGGCTTCTTAATTTTAATTAATTTTTTATTTAAGAAATTCAACAAACAGCCAGATAATAATCACTGAAAGTGTCTTACGATATCGTAATAGGCATTTATTCCAACGCAAGGGACGTACAAATGAAGTTTAAATCAGTGATACTGATTGGAATATCTGCTTAACACAATAATCTGATATATCCGATTTATCTGGCGTCATTAATTGACCCCAGACTAACTAATCCGAGTTTCGTATATGGACGAACATCAAAAATTATTTAGCCAATAAAATAACTCACATTTATAACCAATAACTATACTTCCAGTTAATATTCACCACACGTAACTATATGTTAAATAAGGATAGGTTATTTCTCCTTTTTGACAGAACAGAAAAAACAGCCATAAGCGATAACAAAAGATCCTAACGCTGTTTTCTACAATACTTGTACTCCTCTACTTATACTTGCTACTGTTATTCGGTTGTAGCAGCACCTTTGAGCAGCATACTTCTGAATGAGATTATTCCTACTTATCTCCTGAAATCTTGCATACCGCTGGTATCTCAATAGAAAGGTTATCCTCATTAATGTGGAGAAGCTGAACTTAGCATTCGTTCTCTGCTACGCAGACAAAAAATTATTCAACACTACAATGAGTTAACACCACAAAGAGGGAAATTATGAACAACTTTGACCCCAAAACTTATCAACATACCCCCACTATCACTGTTCACGATAACCGTGGGCTGGATGTCCGTGAAATCCGTTATCACCGAGCTACCGCAGAAAAAAATAGTGATATCCGTATCACCCGTCATCAGTATGATGTTCTCGGACACCTGCACCAAAGTATTGACCCACGCCTGTATGACGCCTGGCAGAAAGATAATTCGGTAAAACCCAATTTTCTCTGGCAGTATGATTTAACGGGCAACGTCCTACGTACAGAGAGTGTCGATGCGGGTAATACTGTCACTCTTCATGATATTGAAAACCGTCTTGTCCTGACTGTAACTGCAACGGGTGTCAAACAGACCCGACAATATGAAGACAACTCTCTGCCCGGTCGTCTGTTATCCGTAACAGAACAAGAGCCAGAGAAAAGGGCATCCCATATCACCGAACGTCTCATCTGGGCTGGAAACACACCGGCAGAAAAAGACCAAAATCTTGCTGGTCAGTGTGTACATCACTACGATACAGCAGGAGCGACTCAACTGAATCGAGTTTCCCTGACCGGAGCGGCTTTATCACAATCCCGTCAGCTACTGGTTGATGGTCAAGAAGCAAATTGGTTAGGGGATGATAAAAAGATCTGGGATAAGAAATTAAGTAGTGATGTATACACCACCGAAAACAAAACGGATGCCACCGGTGCTCTGTTGACACAAACCGATGCCAAAGGAAACATCCAGCATCTGGCCTATAATGTCGCTGGACAATTGAAAGGCAGTCGGCTGACGGTGAAAGGCCAGAGTGAGCAAGTGATCATCAAATCCCTAACCTATTCAGCCGCAGGACAAAAACTACGCGAAGAACACGGTAACGGTATCATCACCGAATATAGTTACGAGCCGGAAACCCAGCGACTGATGAGCATCACAACCCGTCGTTCAAGCGATAGCAAGGCTTTGCAAGACTTACGTTATGAATATGATCCGGTTGGCAACATAATCAGTCTCCGTAACGATGCAGAAGCGACCCGCTTCTGGCGCAATCAGAAAATGGTACCAGAGAATATCTATACCTACGATTCCCTGTATCAGCTTATTAGCGCAACAGGGCGCGAAATGGCGAATATCGGCCAGCAGAATCAGAATCTCCCCTCTACAGCACTGCCTTCCGATAACAACACTTATACCAATTACACCCGTACTTATGCCTATGACCGTGGTGGAAACCTGACCCAAATCCGGCATAGCTCACCCGCGAGCCAAAACAACTACACCACAGATATAACCGTCTCGAACCGCAGCAACCGTGCAGTACTGAATACCTTAACCACTGATCCAACCAAAGTGGATGCATTGTTTCAGGCAGGTGGTCATCAGGAGACATTACTACCGGGACAAAACCTAAACTGGAATGCACGAGGTGAACTACAACAGATGACACCGGTAAAACGGGATAACCACACCGACAGTGGCAGCGACATAGAGTGGTATCTCTATGGCAACGACGGGATGCGGCTGTTAAAAGTCAGTGAACAGCAAATGCAGAATATCCTCCGACAACAACGAGTTGTCTACCTGTCGGGACTGGAACTGCGTACAACCCAAAACGGTGCTACCACAACGGAAGAGTTGCAGATTATTACAGTGGGTGAAGCCGGTCGCGCGCAAGTGCGGGTTCTGCACTGGGAGAGCGGCAAACCAGAAAACATCAACAATAATCAGATACGTTACAGTTACGATAATCTGATTGGTTCCAGCCAACTTGAGCTAGATAACGACGGGCAAATCATCAGTCAAGAGGAGTACTACCCATTTGGCGGTACAGCGCTATGGGCCGCAAGAAACCAGACAGAAGCCAGTTACAAAACGATCCGGTATTCCGGTAAAGAACGGGATGCCACCGGGCTGTATTATTACGGCTATCGGTATTATCAGCCGTGGGTGGGAAGATGGCTAAGTGCGGACCCAGCAGGCACTATCGATGGATTAAATCTCTATTGTATGGTGATGAATAACCCAATTACGCTTGCGGACAATATGGGGCTATCAAGTTTAGACTGGCTTGATCTAGCCATTCCACAAAACAAACCTGATATTTCTCCACTTTTATATAAACAAAATCCAAGAGTTGAGCAGAGATATAAATATTTCACCAAAAGCACCGGTGAAATATTACAAGAAACAAAAAGAAATGAAGAAACGCTCAAACCTATGAAACCAAAAAATAGAGAGCAAAAATCCAGAGATATGAAGTATACAAATGCAAAATTAAAAGGATATGCCGCCCATGCCGGTATTATGGGTCATGGTACCAACAGAGAGCACGATACCTATAAAGATAAATTTTTAAATCTGAGTGGCAGCTTAGGTGCAAAAAATACCTTCCCCGGTGTGCAACTTATCAGCGAAAAAGCGAAGCCCGGTTTCGAACAATACCACCCCAATACACTTCAAACTTCCAAACGTTGGAGGCCAAATATGGATCTTGGCAGCTATCGTGTTGTTAATGAAAAAGAATTTATCGCGGGTATACAAAAAGCGTATAAAGAATCAGGCACTGCATTACACCCACTAGTTGAACAGCGGATCAAAGCACATATTAAGGAAAACAAAAACATTTTACCTAAAATGGCCGGTATTGCGGGCCTGCATGCTGAAGTACAAGCCTTAAATTATATGGTCACGGAACTTGCTAAAAAGGGAGAAAATATATCAAGTCATTTGAGTCAGAGCTACATATTCACACAACGACTCGTTGGTGCAACAAATCAAGACTTCCCTGCTTGTCATAATTGTTCTGGAATATTGTCTGGCATAGAAAATGTCATGACAGGAAGAGTAGAAAATTACAGAAGAATGACACGTAGATACTCTGTAGGGTAATAACTTCATCCTGGGAAAGAATATTAAAAATATTCTTTCCCATTACAGTCTCAGGAGTAGACATATTGATTATGCCATTCCTACCATGTTTGCCACGAATAAAAAACCAAGATAACAAACTGTTAAAAATATATAAAAAGAGAGATAGCCTATTTTATTTCTTCGATATTTTCAATGTACAATTAACCTTCACTTAATATTCATGCAAAATATTCATGATGATATACTTTATATTCTGTATTTTTACGCTAATATAAAAATAAATTATATATAATTTCTGATTACTACTCATAAATGCAATTATTTCATAGGCAAAAAACCATCCAGAATAGTAATAAAACACTGTAACTAACAGATCAATAAAAATCATCCAAACAAAACAATATCAAATAAAAATATATTTATTATGGTTATATTCCTACGGTAATTATTAGTTAGTCTATTGAATTTATCACAATAAAAATAGAAATATACCCTATGGATTTCAAGATGTATCGCGACGGCAAGGGAACGAATCCCCGGGAGCATAGATAACGATGTGACCGGGGTGAGTGAGTGTAGCCAACAAAGAGGCAACTTGAAAGATGACGGGTATATCAGAGAAACTATTGTTATTTCTATAATAATCACCCATTTTATTCATTAACCAGGAGTTGAAGATGAGAGAAACTGAGGAAAAAGAAAAAGGTGAAATGCTTGGAATTAATAATCATTATTTTTTCGTTATTAATCTTACCAATGAAAACTTAATCGGTGATGTGATTTGGAGCAGTTCTGGAAATACGAGCACTCTCAATGTTGATGGGTTACATCCAGCAACCGCTTCACTTATCCAAGAATTCTATCCAGAAAGTTGGAAAAATGATTATTGGCAATGGACGGCAAAAGGGAGAAGATATCAATTAAATTGTTATGACGATGATATCTATGTCGCTGTTGTGATTAGCGATTTTGGCATTAGTGTATTACCCACTGGCACCAGCCCGGATGCATGGAAATGGTAGCTTTTCTTCCACTTCATTATTTATGTAAGAAAAATGCATCATGTGGAAAATATCGATAGCACTCTTACATAAAGACAAGCTCGTAAGTCGACAAAACAAAGATCGTGATGGCATCACGATCTTTGTTTAATCGAATTAAAATCTTACCCTGGGAAAATTCTTGAACTTTATTATCCTCAATCACAAGCTCGCCCTATATTGTTCGTTGCCCCAGATTACCAAATTAAGTGATTTATCCTACCATTCACAATCGGCACTCTAGGGCGGCTTTTTCCTAATAATCGTTCTTGTCCACTCGATCCCTTAAGGGGTCTCGTCCCCAATTTTTAGCAAACAAAACCGAATCTTAGCAAACCCAATAAAATCACTAAATTTTTCGAACCCTCAGCAGAAAGTCCAGATAATCATCAGAATTTACTCTATATTTGCAACTATATACTTAATAGAAAGAACAATTAAACATCTATAGGATAAATACCCATATAAATTACTCATTCGTAATCATTTATTTAGGATAAATTATTATCAGACAATCCTTCTTTCTCACTCCATTTTTTTAGTAATAATATTCTATCTTGTATATATCTTTCAGACAATACTTCTAGTTTCTCTATTTTTCCTACTTGTAACTTAAGAAAATTATGGCTGAATTCACACCAAGAAACTAAAAAGAATTCATTATTGAAAAAGACCGACAGTGGACAGGTCGTCTTCACAGTATGTGCATTATTTAAGTCAAGAAAAGTTATCACTATTTTTGATTTATGGTATATCGCTCTTCTGATATCAGATAACATTAAGTTATTATTTGTAACTTTGCTGTAACCTTCTGTTTTTACAAACATTGGCGAATAATATAGCTGATCACGCTGTTCTTCAGGCAATACTGCGGCAATCTTAGATATAAAGCTATGAGCAGACTTAGACAAAACAACATCATTCTGTTCAATAACCCATTTATTGCCCAAAACTAAGGCATCAATTTCATCCATCGTAAACATTAAAGGAGGTAACATGAAGCCGGGCCGTAATATATAGCCCAAACCGGGTTCACCCTCTATATTTGCTCCCTGACTATTTAATAAAGCAATATCTCGATAAAGCGTGCGCAAGCTTACATTTAAATCACTAGCGAGTAATTTACCACTGACAGGATACCTTCTTTGTCTCAAGTATTGCAATAATACTATAAGTCTTTCGGTTCTTGACATTTCCGTACTCCTCATTTTAATAAAAATCAAATAGGAAAGGCTTTACTGAATAAATAGTATTGAGTTACTAGCCAGTTACCCAATATATACCCGTTATCTTTCAAGTTGCCTCTTTGTTGGCTGCACTCGCTCACCCCGGTCGCATCGTTATCTATGCTCCCGGGGATTCGCTCCCTTGCCGTCGCGATCCATCTTGAAATCCATAGGGTATAGCTATTTATTCTTAATTATCTATCATGGAACAATGTCGAGATTTCTCTATAAAACCATCAACTCGAAATCCTATATTTAATATAGCCATCAATTGTCAGGATTGACGAAAATACTATTGCCGTCTTACATAATTACCAAACTCTGTCAAGAGTAAATGTTCGATTCATTACGCCGAAACAAGGTTGAAGTAAGTGTCGAACATCATACATAGCGTAAATACTTAAAAGTTTAATATACTATTAATTAATACAAAAAATAAAATTCACACTCAACAAGATAACTTATCATAAGTAAACTTACTGCCTATCTCAATAGGGCTATTTTATTTGCCCTTCTTTGCCATAAAGAGCGAACCTGGGCAGTGCTCAAAATCCTCACGTACTACGTGTACGCTCCGGTTTTTCCGCGCTGTCCGTGTTCAAACTGCCTGCAACAATTACGCCCATTGAGATAGGCTCTTACTATGTATTAATGATATAAGAAAACACAAATATTAAAGTCAATTCTCATACTGCCAGTTAATACCTCAGCAGAAAAAGTATGGCCTTATTATTCTGACATATCGCTTCGTAATGCCTGGGAAGATGTTTTGATTTTATTACTAATGTAAAAGAGCCGCGGAACTAAAAGGCATACTCAAATAGGTCTAACCTTAACTTCTGTTGAAAAAATAAATTTCTTTAGACAAGATGAATAATCCTTAGTTTATCTTTAATTTATTTTTAATATCAGATTATTAATGTCAAACGATAATATTACATAAGTACACTATTGCGTTTACTAAAGATAAAAGCAAAACCAATATTTACCCATAACAATACCTCAGTTGATTAATAACTTTATGTTTTAGATTTGATAATTATTTTTTCTGTCAATAATAATCATCCTGGATAATCTAATGAATCTGTGCAAATTTTATATACCCGTCATCTTTCAAGCTGCCTCTTTGTTGGCTGCACTCGCTCACCCCGGTCACATAGTTACCTATGCTCCCGGGGATTCACTCCCTTGCCGTCGCGCTCCATCTTGAAATCCATAGGGTATATACCCGTTATCTTTCAAGTTAGCCTTTTTTATAGCCATTTAGCCAAAATTGCTCACTAACCCAATCTGAAACTTGTATCATATATTCGTTTATTTTATTTAAGCAAACATGAGCCTCTGATTCATAACATAATAACTTATGATTATCACCCCATAATTGATCTAATTTTTTCACTTTATCGATCGGAAATATATCATCTAATTCACCATGAACAGTAAAAACCTTGGTTTTACAAGGTAAAGAGATATCCAGTTTAATTTCGTCAAAAATAGACTGCATACGACTATTATCTTGCATAAATGCAAACTGGAAATCTTCTTTAAGCCTTCTTGGCAACTTATCAAACTCTGCTATTTCAGGCCCACCAGATAAATTGACGATACAACAAAATTTATCGCCAATTCTTTGCGCAACGCGTAGAGCAAAATAACCACCAAAACTAATTCCTAAGAAACAAAGAAGATTACTATTAATTCTGGTATCATCTTCTAATAATTTAACTATAGATCTAACATATAATTCCATATCGATAGCTATTGGCGATTTTCCAAGATTTATTCCCTGTCCTGGTCCATCAAATATAGCTACCGCCATATTTTTCCCTAAGAAAAATTCGGCCAAAGATAATATTTCAATTTCAGTCATTGAATCCAATCCATTGGATAAAATAACACAAGGCAAAGGATGATTCTCTTCTTCTTTATACCCTTTAGGGAATATAAGGAAGAACGGCATATGAAATTTATCGACGACAATATATTGGTGATCAACCAGCAAATCACTATATTTTATACTAGATAAAAAACATGAACGAATATACTCTCTGAGCTGTATCTTTCTACTCCTATCACTAAAATACATAAATTCCGCCCAATGATAACAGGCAGCGGCACTCCTCAAAGCACGAACATGACTGACTTCACTCTTAGCCGAGTTAGCGATATTAATATAGCTATCACCCACTTTTGACCAATTAATCATCCATTCATACCAAAACTCTTCAGAGGATAAGTCTAAATTTCCCACCGGAAAATGACTCAATGCCGCAACAACATCTCCCCAATGAACCTGGGGAGCATATTGAGAATTTAGGAAAAATAGTCTTGGCATAAAATAACCACAAGTAGCAAGAAGTTCTGGCGAAATTCTATTGGGTTTATTTTTATTATTCATCTTATTTTCCTTTGATTTACTAAATACGAGTGTCTAACCACTCTTTGCAGGCAAAAACCATTTTCTCACTATTTTCTGAAATAGCATTTTTTACTATCTCTCGTTGTTTCACTTTATCTTCCGTACCAAATTTAACTGCACATAAATCATGATTTAACTCAACATCATGACTAGAAATAATGAACGAACCACTTCCTTTACTTAATATACGCCATGAGCCACTATGGGACTTTAATACTAAAGGCGGCTCTGGTTGAAAATATTCAATCAATAAATTATCCGCATCACAGAATCGTATACTACGGAAAGTCTCATTTCCATTTGGTGTTGATACTTCCATATTAAATTCTTGATGTTTATCATCATTGTAAATGACTTTTACTAAATCACAATGCGGTAATATCTTGTTCCAGTCATCGATATTTAAAAAGATCTTATAAACATCATCAACTTGGTGAGGAATATAATATCCCGCAGAGAAAGTTAATAAATTTGATTTTTTATGACTTTCTACCTGACTCTTTATACTATCCATCTCCATTCGAGTATTATCATTGATAAATGAGATAATAAAGGAATTAGCCTGGTCATGATTATCAACACCATCAACGATACCACTGACATCTTCTAATAAACCCCAGTTCCTTTGTACTGTTAGAATACAGCGTTGATCATTAATAGGAATGATTTGCCATCTGCCATTCATTGTTTTTAATAATGGCATCGGTGTAGGCATAATATAATCAATCCGGTAAATAGTATCAAAATAATATCGCTGCGTTTGCCAACTTACTGCTTTATTATTTTGTTTTGCTTTGATTTCAACTAATTCTTCATTACCTGATCTCTTTAAAACTTCTGCACCATCACAGAATGAAAAAATATCTGTCCAACAAGAGACATCTTTAACCAAAGTATAAACCTGCTGTGCCGGCGCCTCACATACGACTGAGTGAGTAATCGTTCCTTTTAATACTTTTCCCACTCCCTCTGTTGATTCGACGATATTTTTTATATTATTTAGCTCTTTAACTGAATTAGTATCAATAGCTTTACTCATAAATTGGTGAGCCTGCTCTATTGTTTCAACACCATCAATTAACCCGGCTATTTCAGACTCAAGATCATATAAATGCTCCAACAACAGCACACATTGCTGAGAATTGATTTTAACCACGCGCCATAACGTTTCCATTTCTTTAACTAATGTCATTGAGGGATTCAGTTTTGATTTTATGCTGAATGTTTCTGGATAAAATTTACGATTTGATTCCCATTGCATTAAAATACCGTTAAGTAAAGCTTTGACCTCTATTTTTTCACCCTCTTTATCCCTAAAGAGAGCTTTTACTTCCTGGCAAGGCTCAAATATTTCCGGCCATTTATCAGAATTTAAAATGATTTGATATACATTTTCTACCTGAGCATTACAAATAATTGAATGTGATTCTACATAATTCATTATTGATTCCTCAATGTAAATAGTTTTTTAGGATCGATTGACTTAATTAACTCTGCTTTCAGTATTTTATCATTATGGCTCTTTGGAAAGTATTCATCAGTAACATAGAACCAGTCCGGCCACTTTTCCCGACTTAATTTACGACTTAAAAATGATGAAATAATATCTTCAATTTCAGGTAATGATTTCTTCGATATCTCGCCACTTATACAGGCAACCGGTTGATCAATCGCAACACCATTTTCATGGAAAGAAAAACCAACAACCGTAGCCACATTCACATTGGGTATCCGGGATAAAATAGATTCAATCTCTTCAGGATAAATTCTATGTCCGTTAGCACTCATAAAAGTATTTTGCTTACGTCCTTTTAAAATTAAATAATCCTCTTCATCTATATAACCGAGATCACCCGTGGCAAACCACTCATCAGGAGGCGTTATTTCTCCAGAAAGAACATCATAATATCCTTCCATAATACTTTCACCCCTTATTATAATTTCTCCAATATTATCAGATGAGCCTATAATAGGTTTAACCGCTACCTCCAATGTATTATCAATTTTGCCAACACAATAAATTGAATTGAGATATCTTTTATCACGATGATCTTGCTCATCTACCCAACAGAAAGGACCATAAGTCTCACTTAACCCATATCCCTGCATCCATTCACAGCCAATTAATTGACGCCCTTTTTCCAGTACGCTAGGCGGCATAGCTGCGGCGCCATAAGCAACAACCTGTAAGTCAGAGAGATCGATATTATGTTCTGCGGTTGATTTAATGAATAACTTCATCGACTCTGGGCGTAACATAATATGAGTTATTTTATTGCGAGAAAGATAATCAGGCCATCTCTCTACATTTCTGTCTTCCGGTATAAAAAGTGTTGATTGATGTAATAATGAACCGAAAGAAAAAATCACTCCCGTCGTATTATTCAACAAACCTGACATGAATATTTTAGCATCTTGAGTAAATTTTAATTTCTCTGTCACTGAATAAATTCGTCGACATACTAATGATTCTGAAATACTAATGGCTTTCGGTTTACCTGTACTTCCACTGGTGAACAGGACAATAAAATTAGCAATAGATTGCGGAGAATAAGTTATCATTGGGATTTCCGCGATATCATCACTGACCCGGATCTTATGATCTGAAATATCAATCACATTAATGTTATTTTCTTTTAATCTTCCAACAAAATGTTTATCTTTTTTAAGGTAAACCACAAAATCGTATTGCACTTCATTGGTAAAATTAATCCATTCATCGATTGTCGCTGATGATAAATTATAGGGCATTAATAAATGCAGCCCCATAGCACTAGCCGCAGCTAAAAAGAAAACACCTAATTCATCATGTTCAAATATAACAATGACTTTATTACCTTTTTGAACTCCTCGACTAAGTAAATCATCAATTAAATGGGAAACAGAAGATATTACCTCTTTTCTTGTATAGTGATAATCCTTAGTGATAATACAATCATGATGTAAGTTATCACGCCCTGAATGTAACAACATAGAGATTAGTTTCATTTCTGTTTCCCTTTAATTAGCAGTTAATTTTTATCGTTTAAACTTGATGAGACGAAATCAAGAACCGCTCTTCCTGTCTCCCAATGACTGAATTGACTTTTCGTCACAGAAATACCGAACTCTTTCTCAATCTCTTTTGCCAAGTCAGCTAATTCCGTAGAATCCATATCATAGGCATCAGCAAGGTTTGCATCCATATTGAAATCATCAATATTAATGTTAAGAAAAAGAGACAAAATCGTTTTTATTTTTACTTCTGGATTATTATTCATATATTTTTCCTCGCGTAATTACATATTTTAGAGATTAAATAGCTGAAAAACTCAACGCACATACATGACCTTGGTTACTGAAACGCTGAATTATTATTTGGTTAGCATTTGAAAACTCATTAATTTTATTAGATTGTTGTTCCCCATCCCCATGACTTTCTGACAAGAAGGATGACGCCAGGACTGAATCAATCACGCCACTGACTGAAAATTGATTATTCAAATAAGGCCTCAGATTTATAAATGATGTTTTTATCTCTTTATTTGAGAAAGCCTTACTCGTTATTTCTTTTTCATCATCATATATTCCATCCATAATAAATACAGCATTCTCATTATGGTTGAATAGTTCAGCAGTATATTCTAAGGTATTATTTCTTGTATTTTTATCAGGTGAAAAATAATCAACAAAACCGGTTAATTCACACAATATCGAAGCACCACGCTCTAAAGCGTGTTGTCTCTCTTCCAGCACCAGAAATGCAGCGCCCTCCGAAAAATCTCCTGGCCGTTTTTCGCCAAAAACCTCAGAGTGTCTCTGGTTTGACGCTTTCTCCAGTAAATTTTTAACTAATGGGCTGGAAAGATGTTCCGACGCACCACATAACATCACTTCCGCAACACCATTAGAAATTGCTTCCGCCGCATAGCCTATTGCTTGCATCCCTGCCACATCGGAGGTAGAAAACGTTTTAGATTGCGCACTAAAACCATAAAGCAGTGACAATTGCCCTTGAAGTGCCGCAGGGAACCATGCCGTGGCAACATAAGGTCCCATTCCCTTTATGCCTTCAATATGGAGCGCTTTAACTTCATCCTCAATATGTTGCCATCCACCAAAACAGTTTCCGACA
This sequence comes from Photorhabdus sp. RM96S, assembly GCF_042879335.1. Classification (NCBI taxonomy): domain Bacteria; kingdom Pseudomonadati; phylum Pseudomonadota; class Gammaproteobacteria; order Enterobacterales; family Morganellaceae; genus Photorhabdus; species Photorhabdus sp. RM96S. The sequence continues at coordinate 48,992 of NZ_JBHFKT010000017.1, forward strand.
TATATTCCAACGCGATTAGGATCAAGCTTATCTACATCCAATCGACTCGCTTTTAATGCCATTTCAACGGCAACGATACCATAAACCGAAAATTCATCAATTTTACGTCTTAAGCGGTTATTGATATATTTCGCGCCATCGAAATCACTCAATGTTCTTATTACAGAACTTGCGGTCGTATTATTTTTCGATTCTTGGCCCAATAACTTCTGAATGACTTTTGATTTTATAGCGGTGACATCATTGCCATCAGGATGTATTGCACCAACACCGGTAACGACAACTCTTTTACGCATTGTCTACTGCCCTCATAACAATAACACTGTGAATACCAGAAAAACCACTTGATAATTTTAACGCGGTCTTAATTGGATATGAGCAACCTTGATTAGGAATATAATCTAAATCGCAATTAGGATCTGGCGTTTGATAATTAATTGTTGGGTGAACATACTGCTTTTCTATTTCAAGACATAATGCTACAGACTCTATCGCATTAGCGGCAGCTAAAGCATGACCTGTCATTGACTTTAATGAGTTAATTGGAATATCAAATGCACTTTCTCCCAAAACAAACTTAATCGCATTTGATTCGTTAATATCATTTTGCGCTGTAGAGCTACCATGAGCACTAATATAATTTACCGTTGATGGCGATATCTGGGCATCCTTCAACGCCATATCAATACACCGTGCCATTGCCATTCCATCCGCGGGTAAGTCAGTCATATGATAAGCATTATTGACGGATGCATACCCTGCTAATTCAGCATAGATGTGTGCTCCACGCTGCTTAGCGTGTTCATAAGACTCTAAAATTAATATTCCACACCCCTCAGCAATCACAAATCCATCCCGCTCAAGGGAAAAAGGGCAAGTCGCTGCTTGCTGATTTTCCAACTCTCTTGATGATAGTGCCCCTAAAGCTTCAAAAGAGCCGATAGAGAGTGGACAAAGTGGCGCTTCACTTGCACCAGCCAGCATAATATCCGCTCTGCCATAACGGATATGCTCCATCGCGATGCCTAATGCATCAAGTCCTGCCGCGCATCCGGTTGATATGTTACTGACGGACATAGACGCACCATATTTTTTCGCAACAGAAGTTGCGGCAGAGCTGAAATCAAAGCTGTCATAATCTTCTGATTTAATTAAATCAGGGTGAATATTCTCTTTACCCCCTTTAGTGATCCTGAGTAAACACTCTTCCATTCCCGCAGCATCGGCAATCGCTGTTGCTATCGCAACACCAAAACGCCGGCCATCAATGTCTGAGGGTTTTAAGTTTGCATCTTGCATTGCCATCTCAGAGGCTTCTAGCGCAAACTCAAGATATTTACGCTCACTTTTCAGAACAAATTCTTTGTTATTGCCATCACTACCGTGAACTTGTCCTATTGCTCCGCTTTTAAAGCCAAATTTTTCTCTTCCCCACTCATATTTACTCACTCCCGATTTCCCGTTATGAATATTGTTCCAAAATTCATTAACGCCAACACCTGTCGGTGCAACAACACCTAGCCCTGTCACCACAACTCTACGTGGTTGAGATTCATTTCTGTTATTTATTATCACAATAATTATCTCGATATAAATAGAATAAACATTTACTCAGGCAAGTTTTATTAATATAAAAGCTACCCATTTTCATTTAAGAAAATCATTATCTGTAAGTAGTGATATTAAACTACTTTATTTATACCCGTCATCTTTCAAGTTGCCTCTTTGTTGGCGGCACTCGCTCACCCCAGTCACATAGTTATCTATGCTCCCGGGGATTCACTCCCTTGCCGTCGCGATGCATCTTGAAATCCATTGGGTATATCTATAAAATCACATTTGTCATATATATTTGATTTTCATCTCCTAACCAAAATTCTTTAAAATAAGCACCAAACCATAACTCTATTTAAATACTTATTTGGTTCTTCACTGTTCTTTCATCTATTTAAACCGCAAGAATAATATGAATACTCCAGTCTAAACCAAACTAAGTTAACTCCCTTCGCTCTGCACATGGATAGAATAATTAAGCTTTTTATTAATATCTCAATTTATTCTTAAAAATCATCCAGAAAGGAGATGACAAATTTATTATCATAGAGCCGACATACCCGCTCACAGTACAATATAGCCAAACAATATAGCCAAGATAGTATATCTTTTGCTAACTTATATCTTATATACCCGTTATCTTTCAAGTTGCCTCTTTGTTGGCTGCACTCACTCACCCCGGTCACATCGTTATCTATGCTCCCGGGGATTCGCTCCCTTGCCGCCGCGATGCATCTTGAAATCCATAAGGTATATATCGCCTTGATCACGGGAATTTACGATCAAACGGCGTATCTACTCACCTCTAGTCATTAATTTACACTGAGATTTATTTTTGTGAATTTAAATCATGCAATGCACAACTTATACCTTAATCCCCTTCTTTTAAATATTTAAGGCATATTGGTCATTAGATTTATACCCGTCATCTTTCAAGTTGCCTCTTTGTTGGCTGCACTCGCTCACCCCGGTCACATAGTTACCTATGCTCCCGGGGATTCACTCCCTTGCCGTCGCGATCCATCTTGAAATCCATAGGGTATAATTGTATGATCTATGAAATTTCTTTTCTGCTCATATTCTCCCCGCCTTACCATATAATTACATATTATTATAATATTGCGACCACTCGACTCCATGAAGCATCTGCTTTCTCTAATTTTATTGGAAAACAGCACACTTTAAATCCATAAGGTTTCGGAATACTGGTTAAATTACAAAGCCGTTCTATCTGTAAATAAGGGTGATCACGCCCGATAAAATGAGACGGCCATAAGCAATCTTTATTCCCCGTTTTTTTATAATCGTTAATCATCTCTATGAATGGCCGATCAAAGCTAAATGCATCTGTCCCAATAATCTTTACCCCTTGCTCTACTAGCCATTGAACAGCACTACTTTCAATCGCTCTATAGTGAGTAAAATAGGATTTTTCCCCCATGAATTTATCAGCTCCGGTATTGATCAGGACAATATCATTTTCTTTTATTTTATAATTAATTTTCTTTAATTGATTTTCTACTGACTGTTTATCAATTGACTGATTATCATGACTAAAATCAAGTAATACACCATGGCTATAAAACCAATCCAAAGGAATATCAGTAATTGTTGCTGGCTGATCTTGTCCTTTATGCCACCCATAGTGATAGGGAGCATCAATATGCGTTCCGGTATGTGTGGTCAATTGATAATACATCAGTGATAATCCCATACCATCAGGAAAATCATTGTGATCAATGATCCACTTTTTGCGTTTGAATAGTTTTATAAAGGCTCTTTTCCACCATGCACTGGTATGGAAATATAAATAACTTTCACCTAATTTATTAGCACCCTCTTTATGATCAACGACTCCCTTGGTTACTTTCTCAGGTTCCCAAAAATCACAATCTATAGGAACACTTAAGTCAATAATATTACTCATCTTTGTTCCTTATAATTTCGGAATAGTTTATTTCCTTGATATTTGGTGTAGAAATTATCTTCTTTTGAGATAAGGCACAAACAAATTTCTGATGATGAATCAATAATGTGCTCGCCTCTAATCCTTTCATATCTTTAACAGAATCAGAGTTATTAGCCAATAATTTCTCATGTAGAGTCGAAGCAAATAATTTAATATATGCTTCAAGCCTAACCCAATAGTATAATGACATTAAGTGATAATAATGTTTAAATCCGGGACTCACTCCTGATAGTTGCTTTAACATTACACCTTTCATATATTCCAACTCCTTATCCTTAATAAAACGTTCAATAATTTCAGAAAATTTTATCTTAGAAGGAGTGACTTCAATATCAACACCTATTTCCCTTGAGCTAAAACCGATGACACAATAGTTTCCTGATGCACTCAGAGAAAAATAATATTTGAAGTCTTGCTCCGTGGATATATAAGGTTTACCGTTATCATTCGTTATGATTTCATAATCAGATAAATATTGATTTAAAACATAACGTAACGCAACCCGTCTAAATATAAATTTTTTTCTTCTATCCGCTAAACAAATTTGGTTATGGCGAACTATATCAGAACGGTGAATTAACTGTTCAATAGAAGCTAAATCAATATCATCGATTTTTATAATCCAAAGATCCAAAAAATCAGATGATAAAGAAATATCGTCCATGATTAGTAATTACCTAATCCACCACACACATTAAGTGCTTGAGCGGTTACAGCCCCGGCGAGAGGGGATGCAAGATAAGCAACCATTTCAGCCACTTCATTAGGTTCAACATATCTTCCGATAGGAACACGCTCTTCTACTCTTCTTTTCGCTTCTGCTACATCAGTGCCCCAAATTTTGGCGTAATGTTCTCTGACACGCTCCGCCATCTCACTCTCAACAAACCCAGGACAAACTGCATTAACTGTAACACCTGAACCATTACGTGCTAATTCAAGCCCCAAGGATTTAGTCAGGCCAACAACACCATGCTTAGAAGCAGAATAAGGCGTACCATGAATAACACCTTGTTTCCCGCCGGTGGAGGCAATATTGATAATTCTGCCACCAGATAACATTAATTTTCTTGTCAAAACTTCATGTATAACAAAATAAGTGCCATTTAAATTAACGTTTATGACATTTTGCCAAGTTTGTGGGCTTATTTCAGCAGTAATACCGCCACCAGCAATGCCAGCACAATTCACAAGTACCGTCAGCTTATTATCTTCAAGCTCCAGTTGGTCAAACGCTTTTTTAACATCTTCGTGATTAGAGACATCACAAACTATTTTCTTTGCAAATTGACTACCATATTTATTGCGTAGTTTGCCAATTGCACTATCAAGACGCTCAGGAGTACGCGATAATAATATTGGTTCAAAACCATCCTCAGATAATCTTTCTGTAATTGCGAAACCAATATCTCCTGTCGCGCCGGTAATAAAGGCATATTTCATCTGAACTATTCCTATCGTTATTTATACCCGTCATCTTTCAAGTTGCCTCTTTGTTGGCTGCACTCGTTCACCCCGGTCACATAGTTACCTATGCTCCCGGGGATTCACTCCCTTGCCGTCGCGATGCATCTTGAAATCCATTGGGTACATATTATTTCTATTCATGGAAAAACACGATTACCTCTAACAAGCATTATTCACAAATTAGTGACAGTTTTTGTCAGCATTTACGAAAAATATTAACCGCTTCACGTAAAAATTAATAATATGCCAGTGTTACATTTGCAAAAACTTATAATACCAGATTGTTTTATAATTTCACTATACAAATTCATCTTTTCTGGCTAATCAGAGAATAAAATAGATGGTCAGCAATAATCACCGTATTTAAAAAAGGTTGAAAACCATGATGTTATGGATTAACCGTTAGGTTATATTTTCATAGAATGGCAATAGAATAGGAGGGGAAAAATACAACATAGAGAAACCTGAAAGCTTTCATCACCCATTACCCAAACAAACTTATACGCCCAATTAACTTCATTGTTGGCACAGAGTGATGACGAGACATATTCCAAGCACACACTCTTACCATCAGTATGTCAAACCGTTTAAAACCGGCGATATGCCAAAGTTAATCACCGGCTGGCTTATGTGACAGTTTAATGTATGTCTGATTCCTCTATAGAATATAACTTTTGGTTATATTAAATATAATCAATAAATATATTACAACAACGTTATTAAAAGGAATTAAATATAAAGATCATAATTTCCCAACGTGCTTTATAAGCATAGTTTAGATCTTAATTTTATAACAAATAATTCGCTTATTAATAAAAATCCTTACCGGATATTTATTATATTCACGCGGATTTTATTATTTTATCTACCGCGACGGTCACCACACCTTCATGATAACTAAATTCGAAATTCCAACCGAGCCGATTTAACATATTGAATAATTTATCAATCGTGTGGTTTTCCAGCTTTCCATTAATGATCTCGCTAATTCTCGCTTGAGTCGTTCCCAAAAGCTCCGCCGCTTTTACCTGACTTAAACCGCGCTCTTGAATCATCTTGCGGATGATTACCATTAATTGAGCGCGAATATGTTTATCATTTGCTTCGTTAGGATTATTGCTGGATGAAGCATAAGGGTTTTTCGTTACTATAAATTCCATCATCTCTACCTTAAAATCAGTACCAAAACCGATAAGAAAACGATATCAAACAGAAATTTATATCAAATTTGATATAAACGCAAGTTATTCTACGTTTTTTTACGATACTCTTCGAGCTGTTTATAACGTCCAGCAGCTGTTTTATAATCCTTTCTAGCCACTCCCTCTGTCTTCTTCTTGAATGTATGCAATATACCCGTCATCTTTCAAGTTGCCTCTTTGTTGGCTGCACTCACCCCGGTCATATAGTTACCTATGCTTCCGGGGATTCGCTCCCTTGCCGTCGCGATACATCTTGAAATCCATTGGGTATAGTCATTCACCAAGTTTATTAAAAAATATCGAATCCACTTCTAATGAAAAAAACAACTCCAGATTTAAAAATAAAGTAAATCACTACATCTTACTTATAGATCTTAAAAATACATTTCTCTCTATAAATTCATAGAAAACATCTTAATCTATTTATTTAAAACAATAAGTCATTCAATTCAATTAAACGTTCCGATTAATTATCCAATTCAAAAAATCCCCCACCGAACTGAATTGTATTTAATAATAGCATCCAACTTCCATCACGGACAACAACTGATATAAAAACCTACTCACCGGTCAGTAATTATCTGTCAAGTTAGAAAGATTGAAATGATCTCTATGCGTTAAACAAGTAAAAAACTATCACTTGATAAAACTCTTTATTCTAATAAGTTATTTACCAGATATTTATTAATTTATGAGATTTTTATTATTTGATTTACAGCAACTGCCACCAAGTTTATCTGATTTAAACTGTATTCTTGAATCATTTTATGGATCACCATCTCTCCTCTGGAATACCCTCCCCCCAACATAACGCGGGAAGGATATTTTCGATGACGTAATGAATCCCACGGATGCAGTCAGGTTTATCTGGATTGTAAAGGACAATACTCGCATGACAAAACTGATGCATAACCTGACGGCGAAATGTCTCGCGGGTATTCGGCGCGTATTCCTTGTTGTAGAACTCTCGCACCCAGTTCATGATGGGGGTGATGCCCAAAAGCGGGTTTTCCGCAGCAGCCCACGCCTTAACTGTAACACCTTTTGAAGATGCATTGAGCAGGCTTCAGTGTGTCCTTGTTGCGAGAAGAACCATTACAAACCCAGAGGGTATTTCATGGGCAGAATATGATACTTTATATTTACTTCAGCAATATCAACCGATGAATCCTACTGAAATTAGTGAAAAACTCGGCTTTACTCGCTCTAAAATGTCTAAGATTCTGAGGTTACTAAAAGATAACGAATTTATTAAACAAGAAACAGGGGAAAACGATAAACGCGAGATGGTCACTAAATTGAGCCCAAAGGGACTAATGTTTTTGCAGCGAGTTGCATCAAATAGGCACAATATGGCTGATATTGTGGAGTCTAATATGTCCAAAGATGAAATAGCTATATTTACAGAACTTTGTCATCGCGCTGCTGATCTTTTATATGCACAAACACTAATTGAGGATTAAGCGCATATTTATCTGTGTCGCTATCCTCAATTTCAGTGATTGATCCATCCGCCGTCAGGCACGCCGCTATCTGTATCTCCGGGCGCTCGTCCGATTGTTGATCCAGCAACGGGCGCAAACGTTGTAGTTGCGTCACATTCAAGTTGAGTAACGGCCAGGTATGATGAATACGCAACCAAGCCGGTTGGCCGCGCAGCACCTGCAAAAGATGCACCGAGCGAATAGATTCATTACCCTCTTCCAGAGAAGCAACACACCAAGCAACCTGTAACAAACTACACAGGTCGCTTGATAACCACGGGCGTTGATTGATGCTATGTGGCAAACGGTTAATTGTAGTCAGCAACGACTGCCATAACGCATCCATATCCCACTCATAACGTCGAGCAATCACCGTAATATCGCCTTCGCCGCCCTCAAGCAGCTTGAGTAACCAGTGTTCCACCGTGATTTCAGCATGTGCCCGTGTCTGGCAAAATGCAGCGGCAGCTTCCAATGCCCGTGCGCAATAGGAGTTTAAGCGGCGCAATAGTGCAGTAAATACGGTATCCATATTAAAGTCCTAGTTGTCATTGAGAGGTTAGGCGGCATTCAACAAACGAGCAGTGTTTCGCCATAGCTATCGCTTAACGAATGCTTACCCGTCGCTTGTTGTTTGAAATGCCCCCATTCTCAGGTAAAAATTTATCTGTCTGACGAGGTTATATCCCGGCCAGTTTTACGTTTAACAAACACTTCATCCGCTGAATGAAAAGAGTTACTTAAAAGAGTTGCCATACCCGCGTATGGCACCCACCCTCGGCGGTATCAGACTGATTTCAACCCTACGATTGACAGCACGCCCCGCTGCGGTTGTGTTGGTAGCGATCGGCCGCGTTGCACCTTCACCTTTTACGACAAAGCAAATCGGCGATACATCACTGGTTTGTAATATCCAATTTCGTACTGCTTTTGCCCGCGCCAGCGACAGTACGCGGTTTTTTGCGGCATCACCGGTTGAATCAGTATGACCTGTTATCACCACCATCCAGCCCGGTTTAGCTTTAATCTCGATCAATGCGTTCACCAGCACTTTGCCCGCTTCTGGCTTAAGACGTGACTGTCCAACGTCAAACAGTGACATGCTGCTCAGGTTCAATGTCTGTGGCAACGGCTTGCCACTCTCCGGTACAGCAGGCGAAGATACCGGTAACACCGCATGGTTGATCACAGCCATCAATGGCGTATAAAGGCGATCACCTAAATAAAGCCCTAACCCTAAACGCACCGGCTCGCCATCACGTTGATATTTTTCCAGCAACGTCGCATCAAGCTTAAGTTGATGGTAAGCCTGCATTTTTGCGTCGCTATCTTTCACGTCAACTACCCGATAATGCTGTAAATCACTGCGTATCTGGCGTAACAGGTGCAAGTTGTTCCAGACACTGGAGGCCAACGCCAGACAAACAAACCCGCTCAGTAGGCCGATGCCCCAGATGACCGCTCGCCGGTACGGTGTATGACCAACATGATGTGGCAACAGGCGTAACATAGCATTGGGAAATGGCGATACATTCACCGCCTCAGCAATACTGTGGCTAATGCGGGGTAAAGTGGTACGGTTGATCAGCCATTTCGTCCATAAGCTGTCTGCCTGTGGCGTTTGTGGCAAAAACGTCAGCGCCATTGCTATCGGGTAACAAGGCCGACTGACCAGCTCCAGGGATTGACATTCGTTCAAGATGTTTTCTACCATCCAACGTTGCCATGCCGCCGCCACAATCGCTTGTTGTAAACGTGTGACGCGTTGCTGTGCATCTCCTTCGGTCAACCAGATATTCATCTCAACAGCAGCGTGTTTTTCTCCCCATACCGTCATTGTCGAGCTATCTGCCTGTAGCTCGAACCACGGGCTGATATCGCCATCAAGATAGCTGGCGATCAATACTGGTGTATGACAAGCGGTCAGTTGAGTAACACGATCAACCTGATAGCGAAGTTCCCTGATCTTTGCCGCCATCACCGCGTGATCCCATTGCTGTTCAGGAAAGAGTGTTAATAACACGCTGATCTGCCTACACCAATCAGGTCTGGCTGCAATAATCGCTTCTACCAGCATGCTCATCTCACTTTGTTTCGGCACACAGATAAAACAGCCCTGTGGCGTGAAGCGTACCGATTCTTCCGCAAACAGGGTTGCCACGCTATCTCCGCAGGTTAGCACCACAGACTGGCGCCACGAAGCAGCAGGTAATGCCGCCATCAAACGGCAAATACTGGCCTGATGGGATATTTCAAGTGTGGTACGTCCCACCCACCACCAGGCAATCAACGTTACCATCAAGATCGCAGCCAACCACAATGCAACTGACACATTCCCTAACGGGAGGAAAAATAGGCATAACAGCGCCGCCAGAACACCAGCTAAAAGCCACAACGCTCGTTTTAATACGCAACTCAATTTGCTCTCCTTAGCCTTACCCAACAGACAAATATTGCTGAAGATAGAGACGCAGACCGCACCACACCAAAGTTACTCCGGCTATGGCCAAGCATCCCCAAAACCACGGAGAGCATGCACGCCAACATTGGCCCTGATGACGGTCTGCATTGACGCGTATCATCTGATGAGGTTGCACCACCGTCACCCCGGCACGATCAGTCAAGATATCCAGTAATGACTGACGTTCCTGAGAAATTTTTTCCAAGTCACCCCCCTGAAAGCCCAATGCCAATACACGCTGGAAACCCGCTAATACCAGCAGAGAGGGTTGTGGTTGATTCAACACTTGACGTATACGTTCAAACAGCCGTTCTCCAGCATGGTTGCTATTGCAAAATAGTGTCTGCAACGGCGTTTTCGACCAAGTTTCATAGCCATTATCCCGCTCAGGGTGTCTGAATATGGTTTCATCCAGCAACGCACACAAGGCATAGATGATGTGAGCCATGTGCTCTTCGCTGATACCACTTGCACTTAATTGCTGTCGTGCCTCTTCTATCAACTCCACCCCTTTTTGATATAACGCCTCACCGTGCACCGATTTATCACCGCTTTTTAGCGCAATGACTAACATTCCAATGTCAAGCATCAGGTCATCAATTGAAATCTCTTTATTCATAGATCCTCCTCAAGGAAATCCCAGGGATGAATCAGCCCCAGATGCGCAATACAGTTGTTGGTCAGTGCCTCCCAACGCGCTTGTTGTTGTAATTCCCCATGACCAGCAATTTCAACGGTAGCTCAACCTTTTTCCGTGCACCGCCAGTATGTAAATCCAATTTAATATTAATACGCAACGCGACTTAGAGACTTCATTTTGAAAACTTGCAGTCATTGATGGCTCCTTACTACCAAAAACAGAATAAAAATATCATGTGTCACAGCATGATATTTTTATGAAATAACACGCTTTATCAGATAGTTACGAATCAGACAATTAGACAAACAGCAAATATGAGGGGGATGAATAATGGCATCTCAATTGACGAATGGCTTAACAAAACAACCGATGCAAAATAACCTCAAACTATACTCACGCTAACGAAAGAATTACCGTAGAAAACATCCAACAAAGAAAAAATTAATCTTGTATAGATAATAAGAGGTACAACCTCAACAGAAGTTAAACAAGACAAAATTAAATAAAAATAAACAAAATTCAGGAAATCCTTAATGACATTTCGTAACCAATTATAATTGTTACTATTTTTAATTCTTAATTTGTTACAAATTGTAATAATCTGTAATAACCAGTAAAAATATGCAATAAATATCGGATAATTGTTATTATTATTTCACGACTTTATTTTATCTTCTTTGCTAAAATGAGATTGATTATTAATTACATTATTAATTATATATCCTATGGATTTCAAGATGCATCGCGACGGCAAGGGAGTGAATCCCCGGGAGCATAGATAACGATGTGACCGGGGTGAGCGAGTGCAGCCAACAAAGAGGCAACTTGAAAGATGACGGGTATATCAATATCTCCATCAACCAGCGTATTAACCTATACACAGTACAACTCACTTCATTAAGCAGATTTGTTCTTTATTACAATAAACGGTAAACGAAATAATTTAATGAAATAGATATTAGAGAGATAAACGATTTCTACGCGTATCAGCATTTCAATAATTTAATTATTAGTTCAAATAAAAACTTGCCTAATAGTCAATCAACCGAACTATCGACAAGGTAATCAAAAATACTGAACAACACGCGGAGAAATGCTTTCATTTCAATAAATGTCTATTGGTACAGCACATTATCCGATATATTCAATATCTCATAATGCTATATCATTTCCAGATCAATATTATTATCATTAAAATTCAACGTCAGTATCTTATTTCCTCCACCTCGATTATTACCAGAGATCTCTAATGCATTATCGTAAGTGAATTCCCTATTTATAGAATACTTAACCGCATTTTCATTCGGTGGATTACAATAATCCTGAAATATCCAAATATTAAATTCAAATTCAGATTTAAATCCCCTTTCAGTATAGATATGAATGGCTTTATTAGGTTCATATTTATCACCTATCCAGGGAGCCCATAAATTGCCATGCCATTCAGACATTTTATCCACAGAGAATCTTTTCCTGACAATATATCCATGTTCAACGACAACTTTACAAGGCATTTTATTATAAATAGATTTAATATTTGTTACTCCTGCGATAATATTAATAGCTGGTTTATTCTGAGTGTTACTTAATTTTCGTTCCATTTTATTCACCTATATCAATTAGTAAGTTAAATAATAATTTTGATAGGATTTATACCCTATGGATTTCAAGATGCATCGCGACGGCAAAGGAGCGAATCCCCGGGAGCATAGATAACTATGTGATCGGGGTGAGTGCAGCCAACAAAGAGGCAACTTGAAAGATAACGGGTATATAATAACTTCATCCTTTCGCACACTATAATCCAGCATTGACCTAAATTATCCTTTCAACATTAATTTCCCCCTGTGACATTACACTTAAAATAACATTAAATTATTATTAATCACGCCTATCCTCTTATATCAATGATTAGCCTTAAATTAAAATATAGCGCAAAATATATATTTTATCATTAAGGCTAGCTCACATATCTATCGTTATTTTCCCTTAATTGCTATGGTAAACATTATCCACTAAATTTTTCGTCCCTCTTTTCATCATCCGGGCTAATTTTATTACGTATATAGGTAATACCAGAGCGCTAACCATAGTCAGTATGAAAATAGGCCGCACGTTCTCAGCAATAATCTCCTTACCATCTAAGAAAATGGAGGAGAAGAAGAACACCACGCCGGCTCCTAAATTGGAAAATGCCATCTGGAGAGCACCAAAACCCGCACGATTTTCAGGGGTCGAGGCATAGGAAGCGAGCACATTTGCAGCCATCACCTGTACATAAGTCGCGAACATAAAAAGTGAGAAGAAAACGTATCCATTTATTTTTCCCGTTAATCCCAGAAAAATATTAACAATAAATAACGTCGCCGCGGCAATGGTAATTCTCTGAGGAGGGTATCTATCGCAAAGTTTCCCGGTTAAATAAGTACCCAACCAAGACGCGATACCACCGCAAAAGAATACCAGTGAGACCTGATTTTCCGGGATATAAAATACATTGGTTAATAGCGGAGCAAGTATCGGAATAAGCATGAAGGGACTAAAGTTACTGACGCCGCTTGCCATTCCAGCTAATGTTATTTTTTTGGTCAGCACAATTTTGTTCTGATTATTTTTTACTTTCTCTGTTCCTGGGATAAAGAAGAGGATCAGAGGCAAACTTACTATGCATAAAATAACGATAAATAGAAAAGAGACTTTCCAGTTAAAACTCTCGGCCAAATATAAACACAACGGTATACCTAAAATACTCACAAATGAAAAAGATGAAAACGCAATTCCCAATACCCTTCCCCGCATACTTTCCGGGGAGTTATTCAGTAAGATGCCAATTCCTACTCCCAATGTCACCCCACCAAACAGACCGGCAATGATACGTAACAGAATAAGTTGGTATGGTTCTGAGGAGAAAATCGTCAGGAACGTAATCAGGCCGAGAAACAGGGTGTTTAAAATGAGAACCTTTCTTTTATTAAAACGATCAATAAAGAAAAAGGATGTCAGGCCAGAAAATACCGAGGAGAAAACATAAGCACCGGCAATAACCCCCGCCATCGTAACCGGCATGTGAAAATCTTTCGACATATAAACAAAAAGCGGCGTTACCATCATGTACTCTAACGCATTAATAAACTGAACTAATGCGACAACCACTGCAATAATAACTATATTATTAGTTCCAACTACCTGATTATTTCCAATTAACTTCGACATTATGAGTCCCAATTTCTGTTGGCTTAAATTTCATCGACACAGTAAGCAATTTACATCACACGCAGAGCAAAAAAAAGCACTATGTATCATCACAGTAAGTGCCTGACGTAATCAGACTTGGGATAGCGGGTAATGGTAAAGCAGAATAATCAAGCAACAACAATTTCAACAACCTATTCATTGTCAGAAGTAAGTAACAAAGGCACTGTCTTTACCGAATAATCATTAGGGTTGATACTCAATCGGCAAGCGTTTATCGCTACTGCTATCCCGACTAAGAATCACAAAAAGTAAAGCCCCCTATTTATCACAATGGCTCAACTTAAAGAATTATGGGGCGGTAATAGGGTGAGCTCAGAATAATTTCAAGGGATATATCAACGATCATAAACACATAACAAACTTTCTGGAGAAATTATGGCGAATATACTTAAATATGGTGATACCGTAAAAATATTAAATAGTTTCAGAAACTGGGATGGTGGATATCTTAGTGTATATGGAACGAGTGGTATTTCAGATGGAAAATATACCGTGATAACCACCACTCAAGCCGGAACATTCTGGCGAATTGAATCAGCAACGGGCAAACCCATCGGCAGTGAAGTTATTAACAATGATACTATTTTACTCTACAATCTTTATCAATGTGACGGCGGCTACTTAGGCCATTATGCAGCATCAAATCAACAGGTTCCAGAAGGCGAAATATACCCGATACATACCTCAAATAAAAACATCCGTCCAGAAACATTAGAGTGGATTATTTATTCTGACATGCCATCTATTGATGGGAAAATCAAAGAAGATGAAAGTATTACGCTATATAACCGTTGGGGAACCAGAGGCTTTCTCGATACTAATGGTTGGGTTGGAGTCCCTGAAACAGTATGTCATGTATATACTTCTGCTAATAACCTCCGCAAACCTTATACCGGCCTGTGGAAAATGACACAAGTTAAAGATCCTTGTCTCCCGGTTACCAAACCCTCCAATTGCGCCGGAGAATGCGGCACTAGTGACGGCGGTAAATATTGCTTCCAATTACCTCAAAGTATTCGATTTGGTCTGATAGCTTATACTAATACAACTACCCATCAACAAACAGTAAAAGTCTATATTGACGATCTTCTGGTAGATACATTCACCGGCAAAGGAACCGATACCAAAGCTTATACATCAGGTACAGGAAAAGTTTGTATCGAGATTATCGGGGATGGCAAACCCTGTAAACTCCGTTACTCCTATAATACCCTTGACGGAAAACCGGGAACAGTCACTATTGGTGCTGAAAATGACGCTAATAATAATTACAATGACAGTGTGCTGGTATTGAATTGGCCACTGGTGAATTAGTTTAAAATACCCTGTTAATTTCACCACAAAAAATTATTAATAAATTAAAGCGGTGTCATATGCCGCTTTTTCATATAAAAACATTATCAATCTAATATGTTTTTAATATGTTATTATTAAAACGCAAAATAAAATTAAATAGAAATATAAAATAGTGATTTACACCTGAATTGCACAATATAATCCTTACCCCATAGTATATATTTATATTTTTTAAAAAAAACAACATCATTAAATAAATAAATAATTTATTAATATATAACATTGCCATAATCTATCTTTTATATTAATTTTCAAAGCGTAAACTTTTCTGTTTCGACAAATAGTCTTAATATCATTGTTAATATATTTTATCTATGAACAGTAAATTTAACAAATATGCAAAATCAATGACAAATTTAAAAACCATGAAGGATATATATTAATGAATACATCCAGTTATCTTTTTCTTAACTCGGAAAATATTAAATACAATGAAATATCTGGTCAGAATGGAGTATACGCAGGCTATCCCCAACCTGTCAGTAAAGATTGGCCTAATCTTCCTGTCGAATTCCAAAGACATATTGACGATGTGATTAATTTAAATGGTTATTTATATTTCTTTAAAGGATCGCAATATCTTAAATTCGACATCGCAAAAGCTCAGGTAGCTGAGGGACCTAAACCCATTGTAGAAGGATGGCCGGGATTAATAGGAACCGAATTTGAAAATGGAATAGATGCAGCTACGGAATGGATCGATATAAAAAAACCTAACATCACCGATGTCATTTGTTTCTTTAAAGGCAGCGAGTGTATCGATTATACTGTAAGTTCACATACGATTAATAAAAAAACTATTTCAGAAAAATTGGGAGCAACTGGGAAATATTCAGAATTCAGTACAAATCTGGATTCCGCAATTTTATGGAGGACTCGTGGATACCATTATATCTTCATTTTCAAAGGTAACTCTAATATCCGATTTAATCTGAAATTAAATGCTATCGATGGGGGACCAACGACCCCTAATAAAATTAATTGGCTAGGAGTTACCTTCAACAGAATTCAATCTGCGGTATCAGTTGATACAGATTTGTTAGGTAATCAAAACTGTGGCGGAACATGTGGTAATAATGACACCGGTAACTACTGTTTCCAATTACCGCAGAGCACCAGATTTAGGCTAACAGCCTACACGAATACTGATGTTCATCAGCAAATGATAAAAATCTATATTGACGACATTCTGGTAGATACATTAACCGGCAAAGGAATTGATAACTTAACCGCCACAAAATCTTACTCATCAGGTACAGGTAAAATCTGTATTGGGATTACAGGGGACGGAAAACCCTGCAAACTCCATTATGCCTATAATACTCTTGATGGAAAACCCGGTTCAGTCATTATCGGCGCTGAAAACGGCACCAAGAATAATTACAATGATTGCGTTGTGATATTGAATTGGCCGCTAGTGTGAATGACACATGCTTTAGAAATTGCACCACAAACAAAAGTAAAATATCGCATCCCTGAGAGATAAGGCTGTTCGGTTAAAACACTTGAACAATTTCACATGTTTAAAATAATTCAGAGAATATCTTCTTCTCTGGATTATTTTATCGAATTAACCGAAAAATACCCCTATAAATGGCTAGGATCTAAACTTTGGGAAGATATTCAATCACTGATCTCTCCGCTAAGTTCTATCAGATTCACTTCGAAATCCTTTCATCATGCAATATCGATCCAAACGCAGGCAGAAATGCTTGAGCAAATTTCTGGTTGTATTTTTTTCATCTATAACGTGACTTAAACATGGTTCCCAATATTCATATTGAAGGATTGAAAATATTCTCAGGCTAATTATTTATTTGTGGCGTCAGAGAATATTGACATGTTAAACGCTTATAATGAGCAATGTAAGACTAAAGCGATCTCATATTACTATGCTACTGTCAGTGCCGATAAGAATCACGTTGCTTTAACTAGGCAAGTTTCAACTGTTTAAAAAATACATTGCAGGAGAAATAACAATGGATAACTATTATGATGTTTTGATTATTGGCGCGGGAGTTGCCGGCATTGGTGTAGCATGTCATTTGACAAGGAAATGTCCTAATCAGAAGTTTATTATCTTAGAACGTCGCCAGAGGATAGGCGGTACTTGGGATTTATTTCGCTATCCCGGCATTCGCTCAGATTCAGATATGATGAGCTATGGCTATGAATTCCGCCCCTGGACAGACACCAGTATTTTTGCCGATGGGCCCTCAATTAGAAGTTATATCAATGCAACGGCAAAAGAGTATGAAGTTGATAAGAAAATAGAGTTTGGGCTAAAAATCACTCAGACTGACTGGTCAAATACGACTCGCCAGTGGACCGTTACCGCGATTGACGAAATCAGTGGGGAAACTCGGCAATTTACCTGTCGCTTTCTCGTCGCTGCAACAGGTTATTACAACTATGATGAGCCTTATTTACCTAAATTCCCCGGCATTGAAGATTTCAAAGGCCCGGTAATTCACCCTCAACTCTGGCCTGAAGAGTTGGATTATAAAGGAAAACGGGTTGTTGTCATTGGTAGTGGTGCAACAGCAGTTACTTTACTACCTGCAATGGCACATGATACTAAACATATCACTATGCTACAGCGCTCTCCCAGTTATATCTTTTCAATGCCTGGAAGGGATAAGATAGCAGAGCTTTGCAAAGGCATTATTCCACAGCGCTGGATTTACACATTGAGCAGAAAGCGCAATCTTTTTCTATTTCGCTTAATTTATAAAATAAGTCGACATTTACCTACATTATTGAAAGCGTTTTTACTGGCATTGGCTCGCAAGCGCGTCGGCCCAGATTTTGACATGAAGCACTTGACGCCAAAATACATGCCATGGGATGAACGGCTCTGTCTTATTCCCAGCAATAACCTATTCAAGGTACTAAAAGAAGGTAAAGCCTCTATTGCTACTGACCATATTGTACGTATAACTGAAAACAGTATCTTATTAAAATCGGGCAAAGAATTACCCGCAGATATTATTGTTACAGCAACTGGGCTGAAATTACATTTTCTTGGTGGAATTGAACTCTCTATTGATGGGCAAAAGCAACAAAGTCATGATCGCATGCTTTATAAGGGAACGTTGATACAAAATATCCCTAATTGTGCCTGTGTATTTGGTTATATCAATAACGCTTGGACATTGAAAGTTGATCTATCTGCGGATTATATCTGCCGTTTATTGAACGAGATGGAGCGTCGCGATGCTACCGTTGTGACACCACATGCTCAGCCAGGTGAGATGCAGGAGGACGAACATATTTTTGGTGCTTTGCGATCTGGTTACGTAAAACGTGCAAACGACTCGCTTCCTCGTCAGGGATATAGTTCAAACTGGCAGATTCCACATGATTACAAAAAAGATAAACAAGTTTTGGGTCAGCCTATAGATGATGTCGCGTTGCAATGGAAATAACCGCCCGAAATTAATAATTATCTGAAATGGGGATAATCTACTTATCCCCAATACCATAAAACTAATGGCTCGTTATTACCCATCGCTTCGATAGCCAAGAGAAAACCAGCCCAGATATCACGCCAAAAATATGACCTTCCGTTGAAATATTCGCTTGCCACGGTAACAAGCCAAACACAATCCCACCGTAATATACAAACACGAGAATCGCAAAGAAGAAATCTTTTACTCTTCTCAGGAAAAAGGCGTTAGCCAGCAACAATCCCCACAAACCAAAAATCCATCCGCTGGCGCCAATATGAATAGCCGTGCGCCCAAATAACCAAACTAATGTTCCTCCCATAAAGATAATAAACAGGCTGGCTAGCACATAATAACGAATGGAGTGTGCCATCAATAACGCACTCAAGACTAATAATGCGGGAAGATTGCTGAACAAGTGCCCCCAGTTACCATGCAGGAATGGAGATAGTGGAATACCAATTAACCCTTGAGCATATCGGGGAATGATACCGAAATGACTTAATGCACCACCAGTTAAAGTATCAAGCAATTGGGTTATGATCAGTATTACTGCTAACCCTATTAGCATATGAAAGCGTTGTTTTAGCCCTGTTTTCACCGTGTTGTTGCCTTATGATTTATGGGAAATCAAAATAAACTTTATCTCAATAAAGGTATTATGATCAAAGTTGACACTACGACCACCACTATATCCCGAAAGTTTGGAATTTAACAGTTTTGATGTAAAAGCTAAATTCTATTTTGACACAACCAATTCGGTTTGGTGATAAAAAACAATCATAAATAACTTATATGGACCCCCACTCTTTTTATTCTCTGCTATTCATGTAGGGGGATGAATTTAAAAACGTTTTCACTTTCTCAAGCAACTGCCACATATACTGACAGCCATGATTTCGTGTCACCGTTTCATGCAAGGATTGCTACAGACGCTCAATTTTATTCAGCCGGGGAGAATAAACAGGTAAAAACAATAGGTTAAAGATACCCATTTATGTCAGTAATAATAGAAGGTGCTGATGGATAATTTTATGTTTAATAAGGTGTCATTTCGCTCCCTATAAATAAGAACAAAAATGCCGATCTTGAATATCGGCATTTTACTGTGAAAGAGAAGATGAATTTAATGCTTTAACGCTTCAATTTTATCCCGGCTCAGTCCAGTACTGGTGACAATAATGTCCAAACTCACGCCATGCCATAATAAGGCACGAGCCGTTTCCAGTTTACCTTCTTCTCGGCCTTCTTCTCGACCTTCTTCTCGGCCTTGCTCAATGCCTTGCTTGATACCTTGCTCGCGCCCTTTTTGTTCAAGCTGTTCTGCAATAGTCATCAACATCGTTTCATGCTCCGGAGATTGTTACTTCAGTCTGACCGGTTTCAGCTTCGCCGGGAAAACGTAAAAGTCCCTTGTATAGCCATCATCCTGAATAAGAACAAAAATGCCGATCTTGAATATCGGCATTTTACTGTGAAAGAGAAGATTAATTTAATGCTTTAACATTTCAATTTTATCCCGGCTCAGTCCGGTACTGGTGACAATAATGTCCAAACTCACGCCATGCCGTAATAAGGCACGAGCCGTTTCCAGTTTACCTTCTTCTCGGCCTTCTTCTCGGCCTTCTTCTCGACCTTCTTCTCGACCTTGCTCAATGCCTTGCTCAATGCCTTGCTTGATACCTTGCTCGCGCCCTTTTTGTTCAAGCTGTTCTGCAATAGTCATCAACATCGTTTCATGCTCCGGAGATTGTTCAATCAGTTGATGGACAAAGTGTGAGAGATCCAGCGTATGTCCATTCAGTAAAATATAGCGTAACACCACATTGCGCTGCTCAGTTGTATTATACCCTGCATTCAAGAGCTCCACCAATTGGAGGAGCCATTCCTGCATATCCCGGCAGCGGATGTGTTTTTGCACCAGTTCCATCAGGGCAACCCCTTTATGCGTCAGGATCTCTTCATCGCTGAGCACGCTGACGTCCACCAACGGAAACGCCTGACGGTATAAGCGAGCAGCCTGTTCGGGGAGCGTAAAACAATCCAGCCACCGGTTTGAGTAAGGATACGGCCGAACCTCACCATGATAAAACAGCAGAGGCGCCACCAAAGGGAGTTCAGTATGGCCTTTTTTCAGGTGAGCCGCCATGGCTAACATGGCATAATACATCAGCCGCCAGGCCATTAACGGGTCAGGGGTGGATTGATGTTCAATCAGACAATAAATATAGCCCTGTCCCCGGGCAGTTTCAACCGAGTACAGCACATCACTGTGCAGTTGACGTAAATGCTCATCCACAAAACTGCCGGGCTCCAGTTTCAATGTGGCTAAATCACACAACAACTGGATTTCTTCGGGCAGATAAAGGGATAAAAACTCCCTGGCCGTTTCGGGCTGCGTTAAAAAATGCTTAAATAACGCGTCATGGTGAGGCCGTTTTTCTTTCTTTGCCACAATCTGTTTCTCTGTCTTATCAGTTAGTCATTACCACTCATTGTCAAGGTATATACCCGTCATCTTTCAAGCTGCCTCTTTGTTGGCTGCACTCACTCACCCCGGTCACATAGTTATCTATATTCCCGGGGATTCGCTCCCTTGCCGCCGCGATGTATCTTGAAATCCATAAGGTATAGTATTTCTACCAAGTCACAAAAAACATTGTCTCAGATTTCCTCAGGCAAATCTTTACCGAATGCATTAATAGAAGAACCTAAAGAATCAAATATCAGAAAAGTAAAAATGAGAAAACATTATATTTACAACAACTACTTTATGAAAGCCATTCATTTCAATGAGTTTTTAACTTGCATTCGCACAATAATAATCCCTTTATCAAAATATCGATTATTTATATTTTCGTTAATCTTTTATATTCAGATCGAAAAAATTGGACTGAGTTCCATCCAGATGATCTATTAGGTATAAATGTTATTTATATCAAAGTATCAATTTATTAGAATTGTATCCTTCGTGTCAATAAAAATTAAGTTTTTATTTTTCTATCGTTATTAAATCAAGCGGTATAATGAGATTTCCCCACAGTTCAAGATAGAAATATAGTAAATTAAATGAAAGTAATTTTAGTGATATATTCATTGTCAGAAGCAAGAAACAAATCCTCTGCCTTTCTTCAACAACCATTAATATTCATAATTAATCCAAATCAAGCGTTAATCATTTTTTTAGGATTACAAAAAAGTTGAGCATTTCGCTGATTTTAATAACCTATTCTGAAATAACCCATAAAATTATGAAACAGAATAATTAAGCCAGGGTAATTTCAGTGTCATACTCATTGTTAAAAATAAACCACAAACATTAAGGATAAATTATGGCGGATATACTTAAATATGGCGATACAGTAAGAATATTAAATGGTTACAATAACTGGCAAGGAGGATATCTCAGTACACATGGAAGTAATGACATCCCGGGCGCAAAACATAACGTATTAACTGTAGCGCCCTCCTTTTCTGATCTAGGGGTAATATGGCGAATACAATCAGGAACAGGAAAAGCTATCGGCAGTGAAATAATTAATGATGATATTATTTTGCTTCATAATCTGGCTTTCTGCGATGGTGGTTATTTGGGATATTATGATGGCCCAAATCAACCGGTACCAAGTGGAGAAATACACCCGATAGTCACATCTGATATAAATACATATTCTCCAAAAACATTAGAGTGGATTATTTATTGCGAGACACCTTATTCTATAAAGGGAAATATCATAGAAGGAGCAATTATCAGCCTACATAATCGATGGGGAAATAAAGGTTTCCTTAATAGTTATGGTAATGCCAACAAACCAAACACGTTATATGGTGTATCTCTTTCTGGTAATAGCGCTCGTAAAGTACATAAGGTAGACCAGTGGAAAATGGAAAAAATCAATGACCCTTGTCCGCCTACCAAACCCTCAAATTGTGGTGGAGAATGTGGTACTAGCGACACCGGTAAACACTGTTTCCAATTACCTCAAAGTATTCGATTTGGCCTGACAGCTTACAATAATACGAACATTCAGCAAACGGTAAAAGTCTATATTGACGACCTTCTGGTAGACACATTAACCGGCAAAGGAACAAATAATCCGATGGCGACCAAAACCTATACATCAGGTACAGGAAAAGTTTGTATTGAAATTGAAGGAGATGGCAAACCTAGCAAACTGCGTTATTTTGATAATACCCTTGATGGGAAACCGGGAACAGTAATTATCGGTGCCGAAAATGCCACCAATAATAATTACAATGATTGCGTAATAATGTTAAATTGGCCTCTGGTGTAAGTTAAAAATATTTTGGTAAATTTCACCATAAGCTAAAATAATATTTAGCAATCAATTAAAGCGGTATTATGCCGCTTTTTTATTATAACTGGAATAAAGATGGAGAATTACCGAGGAATACGCGAAATTTAGTGCAAATTTAGATGCAGCTATTTTATGGCGGAACATGTAGGATTAATAACACCGGTAAACACTGCTTTCAACTACCTCAAAGTATTCGATTTGGCCTGACTGCCTACGTAAATAGTGATGCTCATCAACAAACAATCAATGTCTATATCGACGACCGATTAGTCGATACCTTAACCGATAAGGGAATAAGTCACATAACGGATGTTAGGACCTACACATCAGGTACAGGCAAAGTCTGCATCGAGATGATAGGAGAGGGTAAACTCAGCAAACTCCGTTATTCCTATAATACACTCGAAGCAAAACCGGGAACAGCCATTCTCGGCGCTAACAATGGTTCCAATGACAATTATGATGATAGTGTGGTAGTGTTGAATTGGCCATTATCATGAGACAAAAATATATCACTGTGATATCTGAAAATAGAAAATCGAGTAAACACATCAGAATGACATTCAGATTAACCATTTATTAAGGATATAAAAAATGAATTCAAAGACCTATTTCTTTCTTAACTCAGAAAACATTGGATATAACGACTCAGAAGATAAAGCAGACACGGGTTATCCCCAAACTATCAGCAACGATTGGCCTGCTCTCCCTATCGAGTTTCAAAAAGATATTGATGATGTGATTAACTTAAACGGCTCATTATATTTTTTTAAAGGCTCGCAATACCTTAAATTCGATATAGCCAAAGCCCTGGTGATTGATGGGCCAAAACCCATTATTGAGGGATGGCCGGGATTGAAAGGTACCGGATTTGAAAATGGTATCGACGCAGCCACAGAATGGGTGGATACAAAACAAGATGTTGTCTGTTTCTTCAAAGGCAGAAATTGCATCGATTACACCGTCAGTTCACACATGATTAATAAGAAAACCATTTCAGACCAGTGGGGCACTATCGGGAAATATGCAGGATTTAGTGAAGATCTCGATGCTGTTATTTTATGGAAGAATACCGCCGGCTCTACTATTTACTTTTTCAAAGATAGTTATTACATCCAATACAATACAAAATCTCATGTTATCGATGGTGAACCCTCCTTTATTCAAGCTTACTGGAACGGAGTCACTTTCAAAAAAGTTCAAGCCGCCGTATCGGTTGATATCGATTCGTTAGGTAGCGAGTATAGAAACTGTGGTGGAGTATGTGGCAGCACTAACACCGGTAAACACTGTTTCCAGTTACCTCATAATATAAAGCTTAGCCTATCAGCCTATGGCAATACTACCCATCAGCAAACGATAAAAGTGTATATTGACGATCAGTTAGTCGATACATTAATCAGCCAAGGCGCCAATAGTGTGTTGGGCTTTAAAAATTACTCATCAAGCACCGGCAAAGTCTGCATTGAAATGATAGGCGACGGTAAACCCTGCAAACTCCGTTACGCCTATAACACCCTTGACGAAAAACCGGGAACAGCCATTATCGGTGCCAGCAATGGAGGCAATAATAATTACGATGACAGCATAGTCGTGTTAATTTGGTCACAGTCCTGAATCAAAAAGCAAAAATACAATACGCTGGCAACATCAGTAGAGATGACATTTATCAATAAATTAAAGCGGTATTATGCCGCTTTTTTCTGTATACCACGCAAATATATCCGTAAAATGATACCGTTTTTGCTGATATGAATATGGTTAAAAACAGAAAAAACATGGTTTACCTCTTCAAGTAACATGATAACAGGCCAAAGTCGGCTATCCGCCAAATAGTCCCCTATCCGATAAAAATTAATTTTTTGATCTTTTCTTTTCCTATCTCCCATTGCTATGAATATTCAGCAGTGCAGGAATTCGACCCTATTTTAGGTCCACAAGGGATCAGATAAAAAGCGAGATAACCTGTTCATGACAATAACTTAACCCTGAAATAACGCCAGAAGTTATGCACTAATAGCATAATCGGAGGGAAAGTCATTTCAGGGTAAGCATCAGTTGTTTGAAAGGCATATACCCTATGGATTTCAAGATGCATCGCGACGGCAAGGGAGTGAATCCCCGGGAGCATAGATAACTATGTGACCGGGGTGAGCCGAGTGCAGCCAACAAAGAGGCAACTTGAAAGATGACGGGTATAACATATTTTCCGAGGAAATGATGGATAATGTACTTAAATATGGCGATACCGTGACAATATTAAACAGCTACAAGAACTGGAGCGGTGGGTATCTCAGTGTATTTGGCAACGGTAATAAACCCGGAACAAAATATGGCGTGGTAACGGTAGATGCTTCTTTAGCTATTTATGGCGGCGCCTGGAGAATTGAATCAGCAACAGGAAAATCTGTCGGCAGTGAAATAATCAATAATGATATTATTTTACTTCACAACCTGTATTACTGTGATGGCGGTTATTTACGATATTATGATGTGGTGGATCAAAATGAACAATTAACCGAAATACATCAAGTCTATACCTCAGATATCCGCAAAAGAGCGACATTAGAATGGGCTATTTATTGTGAAACCACACCACCAAATGAAAATATTAGAGAAGGAGATAGTATCTCCCTCTATAATCGATGGGGAAATAAAGGTTTTCTTGATACCCATAATCATGCCGGCGATACAGGCTCGTTATATCAAGTCTTCATGTCCAATAATGCTGCCCGTAAAAGCCATACCGGTTTGTGGAAAATGGCAAAGGTGAATGATCCTTGCCCTCCCCCTGATGTGTTGACCAATATCATGCCATTGTGGCGTAAGATGCGGTAATAACAACTCACGTTATCGCTCAAGACAGTTGCTCGCCCAGTACGGCATAAGTATCTATACCCTATGGATTTCAAGATGCATCGCGGCGGCAAGGGAGCGAATCCCCGGGAGCATAGCAAACTATGTGACCGGGGTGAGTGAGTGCAGCCAACACAGAGGCAACTTGAAAGATGACGGGTATACATAATTTTCGTCAAAAATGGTATCGATATTCAGTATGCCTTTAACTTTTCTAGCGCCGGGTTCGATGCCCGGCTGAGGGATGAAGAATACGATTCTATCGCGCTGCAACAGGCGGTTATTAATCTGAATACCGCGTTCGATAACTTTTTTAATCCGAAGCTGCGGGCGAAGTTTCCAACGTTGTTACCCCATCGAGGCCAGCGTAAGACTTGTCATGCACGAGCTGCTGCCTTTGAAGTGGGAAGCCTCTCCCGATAGGATGAGGAGCAGTCACCAAGATTAAACTTATTACCAACAAATAAGTGACCCACTGTCGCCAAGAAATAGCGACCACAACGACGCCCAAGGTGATAATCCCGACTAAGTGCTGGCAAACGGCTGCCTAATGCACTGGCAGTTAATGGTGCAGGCGGATAAATTTCAAAAATCTGCACATCATTAGGCGGATTTTCAATAAATTTCTGAGTGCGGTGGTAGCTTTTCGCATGTTGTTGTAGCATCCGTACCATCTTTTGCAGACCGCTATCTCCCAACCAACGTTCCATTCGTTGCATCCAATCAGGCGTGTAATAGAGCTGTGAAGGGACCGTCCGGATCACCACGATGGTATCTGCACCACGCCGATACGCCTCTTCTACTGGAATAGCATCACTGATACCACCATCATAATAAACAACATCATTGATAGTCACACCATTGCGATAAAACCCAGGAATGGCGCTTGATGCCTTAATCACTTCCAGCCAGTTATTCTCATCAGGCTGGAAATAGGTAGGTTCAAAATTATCTGAACGACATGCGCACATATAAAACTCACATCCAGCCTCGAATTTGCGTAAAGCTGTCGGGATATCCAATGGCAATTCCTGCGAAGCGGTCTGCACAAACCAATCTAAATCAACTAAATGACCACCACGTACAAAACGCAAAGGGTTAAAGAAGGCAGGATTAGTTGTATAGCGACTGATAGCTCGCCGGGCATATCCACGCTGTCCACAAATATAAGCTGAAAGGTTCTGAGCACCTGCCGAAGTGCCAAGCAGTAGATCAAATGGGTTGAATTCAACACGCATAAATTCATCCAACACACCCGCAGTAAAAATGCCGCGTTGGCCTCCACCTTCACAAACAAGTGCCACCTTTCCAGATTTAATAGACGACTTATATTTATAGGATAATAGATCAATATTTCCCAACGTTATCGGTATACGTGTCCCCACACAGCCCCCAAGAAAATAAATGACGGATAGAGAGCATAACTTGGAAAGTTATTATCCGTCATTATATTATGGTGCTACGTAGTCAATATTTTGATAAAAGTACCCCTGGTGAGGGCGCATATCCGGTTAGTACAACGTAAAATTATCTGAATGGAAAAAAACCATTCATAACAAAATATATTATTTTTTTATGGTCAGACCGTTTTGAATCGACTTGACCCCTTTCACTTTAGAGATAATCTCTATAATTTCTCTGGATTGTTTCTCGCTTTTCACAAAACCAGAAATATAAACGACTCTCCTCTCTGTTTTTACCGAGATATCACTACTGTTGATCCCTTTTGCCGCCAACAACTCACTTTTAATCTTCGCTGTGGTAGCACTATCACCCATATAACCATCGATGTTTTTCATTGAATCATCGATTTTCTGACCAGCACTGTCGAGTGCTTGTGTCGCTTTATTTTTAAAAGACTCCTCCGCCAGTACACTATTGCTAACTACAGCGGTACCCAAGGCAACAGCCACCAACAAGTGAGCCAATTTAACATTCTTCATCCTATACCTTCCTTAATTACCGGCTAGATTTCTGAATCTATAAAGCCATTCAAACCGTTTTTACACAAGGTGCTTTTACACAAGGTGTTTTTACACGATGTGTTTTTACACAATGTACTGCACCTAAGTAGAATCGTAATCTAAGCAGAATCACAATCTACATTAGAATTAAAAACAGGTTATCACTCCCAATAGCTGAGAGGCTAAATCGGGAAATAAGCACATCAATACAGCAAAGACCGAGGAAATAGTAACAGGAAAATAAAGCAAAACGCTATAAAATAAGACGGATATTACCCGACTAAATTATAAATTATTCTTGTGTTACATATATTTTTGTAAAGAAAAAGGCTAACTTGTTGTTAGCCTTAAAAATATTAATGTTCCCGTGTTTTACGGAATTTGATGTCAGGATAACGTTCACTGGTCAAATTTAGGTTAACCATCGTTGGGGCAATATAGGTCAGATTATCACCACCATCGAGCGCCAGATTTTGCTCACTCTTACGCTTAAACTCTTCCAGCTTCTTAGCATCATGACACTCAACCCAACGCGCTGTTGAGACGTTTACTGGTTCATATAAAGCTTCAACGTTGTATTCACTTTTTAAACGGGCAACAACCACATCAAACTGGAGAATACCAACGGCCCCCACAATCAAATCGTTATTTGCCAGTGGACGAAATACCTGTACAGCACCTTCCTCAGATAATTGAACCAATCCTTTCAGGAGCTGTTTCTGTTTCAGAGGATCACGCAAGCGAATACGACGGAATAATTCCGGAGCAAAGTTAGGAATACCGGTAAATTTCAGATCTTCCCCCTGAGTAAAGGTATCACCAATCTGAATTGTCCCGTGGTTATGCAAGCCGATAATATCTCCCGGATAGGCATGATCCACATGAGAGCGATCACCCGCCATAAATGTCAGCGCATCAGCAATCACCACATCTTTCTTAATTCTTACCTGATGCAGCTTCATGCCTTTTTCATATTTACCTGACACAACACGCAAGAAAGCCACACGGTCACGGTGTTTAGGGTCCATATTGGCCTGAATCTTAAAGATAAACCCGGTAAATTTATCTTCCTGAGCGGAGACTTCGCGAACATCTGTCTGACGCGGCATCGGCGCAGGCGCCCATTTAACCAAACCATCCAACATGTGATTAACGCCGAAGTTACCCAGTGCAGTGCCGAAAAATACCGGTGTTAGTTCACCTTGCAAAAATGCCTGATGATCAAACTCATGAGAAGCCCCCTGCACCAGTTCCAGCTCCTGACGCAATTGTTCAACCAGATCTTCACCAATCGCGGCATCCAATTCAGGATTATTCAGCCCCTTAATTGCGCGAACTTCCTGAATAGTGTGCCCCTTTCCGGTCTGATACAGGTAAGTTTCATCAAGATAGAGGTGATAAACCCCTTTAAAAGACTTACCGCACCCAATCGGCCAAGTGATCGGGCAACAAGCGATATTTAACTCATTTTCCACTTCATCCATCAGTTCCATCGGATCACGGATATCGCGGTCAAGCTTGTTCATGAACGTTAGAATCGGGGTATCGCGCAGACGGGTCACTTCCATCAATTTACGTGTCCGCTCCTCAACCCCTTTAGCGGCATCAATGACCATCAAGCAACAGTCAACCGCCGTCAATGTACGATAAGTATCTTCGGAGAAATCTTCATGCCCTGGCGTATCCAACAGGTTAACCAGGCAATCTTGATAAGGAAACTGCATCACAGAAGTGGTAATGGAAATACCACGCTGTTTCTCCATTTCCATCCAGTCAGATTTCGCGTGCTGGTTTGAACCACGACCTTTCACCGTACCGGCTTTCTGAATCGCCTGCCCAAACAGCAATACTTTTTCAGTAATCGTCGTTTTCCCTGCATCAGGGTGAGAAATGATAGCAAAAGTTCGCCGTTTAGCGACTTCCTGCTGAAAAGGGGAATTTGACATCAATAACCATCTTCTGCTTTATATACGGGCTTGTATTCAACATCAGACGCGTCCCCGCAAAGGGAACCGTTGCCAAACCCGTAGGTGAATGAAAAATTGGCGCTCATTTTCGCTGAAATTGGTGTTATAAACAATCAATCAATTTTATAGCACTTTTAGCAAAACAACGGCAACGCCATGATGATGGCATCTTCTTTACCTGTCGCAGTAGGATAGTAATGCCGACGAACAGAGACTTGGTTAAACCCTGATTGTTCATACAACCTAATAGCAGAATGATTCGATTGTCTGACTTCAAGCCATAAGGTATGCACGCCTTTACCCGGCAAAATTGATATTAAATACGCTAATAATGCCTTACCATAACCTTTACCTTGGTAGTCAGGATGAATAGCAATATTAAATAGGGTTGCTTCATCTAATATCAATTGGGTTATTGCAAAGCCAATAAATTGTTCATTAATCGCTATTTTATAATTCAAATACCGCTCCCCCTGATTACCGAAAAATGTTTTTTCACTCCACGGGAACGCGTGACTGGCTTTCTCAACCAGAAAAGCGGACGGGAGATCAGCGGGAGTTAATAGAGAAATGTTGTTCATGTTGAAAAATCTGTTGCCAGAGAGCACGTTTTGCCTGTCCATCACAATATAAATCATTTAATGCCGGGCTTCTCAAAGAAATTCCCGGCCATGATAGTGTAATATCCACACCTAACAACCAATATGGGCACTTAACCTGTTCCGGTAACATCGCAACATTATTTGTTGTAATGCAGTAAACAGAGGATTTATCCAACCCCATAGCGGTGAAAATATCCATTAATAATGAATTAGTTAAATTAATGTGGTCATTGGTAATAATCAGCAGACGGGTGGTATCAGGTAAGTGAACAGCTAATTCACCTTGCAAAACCGCTGGGTTACGTAAGGTCCATTGGGTAATCCCCAATTGAGCTAATAACCTGTCGCGCCGGGTTACCATAATCTATTTACCTGCTGTAAAAAATAATCGGTAACATGTTATCAGAGGCCACGATCTGCGCCAATATTGGGTTGAAATTTATCACTATCTGATACTTGAGCACAGAACCATTGAAGGAGCTTATAGACAAATGTCTGCGTTAACCCCCGCCAGTGAAGTTATTTTACGTCACCGTGAGCAATTTAGCTCTCATCACTTGCTCTTCGCCGGTGATATTCAGGATACACTGGCAACCCAAATTGATGCGGCCAGTGTGCGAGTGCACACTAATCAATATCATCACTGGCAATCATTGATCCGCACTCTAGGTGATCATGCTTGGTTTAGCCTGGTAGCCGAAAAAGCATTTACTCAGGGCTGTGACACCCTGATCTACTACTGGCCTAAAAGTAAGCAGGAAGCTCGCTTTCAATTACGCAGCCTGTTCTCTGTTTTGCCAAAAGGCATCAATATTTTCATTGTCGGTGAAAACCGTAGCGGAGTACGTAGTGTAGACAAACTGATGGACGGCATGGCAACGTTTCGAAAAATCGATAGCGCCCGTCGTTGCAGCCTGTTCTACGGCCAGTTAGAACATGAAGTGCAGTTCGAACAAGATAACTGGTGGAACAGTTATCAGGTGGAAAACGTCATAGTGAATACGTTACCGGGTGTATTTAGCCAGGATGAACTGGATGTGGGTAGCCGTTTATTGCTCTCTACCTTTAACAAACCTCTCTCCGGCAATTTACTGGATATCGCATGCGGTGCAGGTGTTCTGGCAGCGGTATTGGGTAAGAAAAACCCTGAGTTAGCACTGACTCTCAGTGATGTTAATGCCGCAGCGATTGCCTCCAGTAAAGCAACCTTAAAAGCCAATAAACTGGAAGGTCATGTTGTTGTCAGTAATGTTTATTCCAATCTTGAAGATAAATTTGATTGGATTATCTCTAATCCTCCTTTCCATGAAGGATTAAAAACCAGTTTACTGGCAACCGATGATCTGATCCGCCAAGCTCCCAAGTACCTCAAACCTGGCGGAAAATTGCGGATTGTTGCCAATGCCTTCCTGCCTTATCCTGATTTACTGGATAAAACTTTTGGCACTCATGAAGTCATTGCTCAAACAGGGAAATTCAAGGTTTATCAGGCAACAAAAAAATTCTAATTGACTCAGCCTGTCCTGGATTCAAGGGCAGGCTATTTTTGATAACAAAATAATAGGATAACAAAATAATAGGATAACAAAATAATAGCATCGCGACGGCAAGGGAGTGAATCCCCGGAAGCATAGGTAACTATGTGACCGGGGTGAGCGAGTGCAGCCAACAAAGAAGCAACTTGAAAAATAACGGGTATATAATAAATAATGATTGACGTCTGCTACAAAACCTCTAGAATTCGCCTCCGTGCTATCAATCAACAGCTTGATAGTGTCTGAATTTGCGAGGGTGGCGGAATTGGTAGACGCGCTAGCTTCAGGTGTTAGTGTTCTTACGGACGTGGGGGTTCAAGTCCCCCCCTTCGCACCAAATCAGACAGCCGCTGATTGAATTCGGCCAATATTAAATTAGGCAATAAAAAGTAAAATGGCAGTACCTGCGAGGGTGGCGGAATTGGTAGACGCGCTAGCTTCAGGTGTTAGCGTCCTTACGGACGTGAGGGTTCAAGTCCCTCCTTTCGCACCAATCTGTCTATTTTCCTTATCGAACTTCTCTCCATTTATTCTGCTATAAAACGTCAAAAACAGCCAAACCGATGTAGCCCGGCCAATAAAGCACATAACACAGCAAACCCTGATGGTATTAATAGAAAATGGCGTGATTTTTGGTTTAGCAGCATAAATAGCGTCAACAACATCGCGAATACTACCCCAATTCTGAACTGCTCAATTCCAGGATTGACGAGGACGAATAGCATGCCTGCTAAGCTAGATAAACCTATTCCCCACAAACTGGTGATACCCTGCCAGAAAAGCGATCTCTCTCTGTCTTTAATCCTGATCATAACCTGCACCCAGTCAAATGATAATGATTACCAATATCATATACAAAAAAGCGTGAAGTACAAGTCAGTTGAAATAGCTAATCTGGCAGATCAAATCAATATCTTGTGACACCCGTTCAAACTATTACGATTCAACATACTACAGAGTTGAAAAACCGTGGTTCGAAAATATCACAAAGCACTAACTCAAGCACTCAATATTGGGATGACAATTACACAGAATTAAGAAGAAGGCCGCTTAATGCAACTAATCTCCCTTTCTCTTAAATCCAACTTTGGATATTCCAAACGACTGTGGGTAAGACCAGCTCTTATCATCATCTGTAAATAACCCAATGCAACTGCTGTAGGATCAATTATTTGAATCGGCATTCCTACAGCCTTCATCTCTTTGGATAAGTACTTTGCCATCCCCATCATGCCGGTACAACCTAATACTATGGCTGTTACCTGCTCTTCTTTAATCATCTTTTTAACTTGAGTAAGGAGAACATCTTCTAGCTGTCCCGGTGTTTTATGCAATTCATTAATGGGTTGATCAATGCTGCGAATACAAGCCAATTGCTGATGAATACCCGCTAATGTCGCAAGATCTCTAACCAAACGTGCGCAAGATTGGGAAATTGTAATTATTCCCCAATGCTTCGAGATCATTCCAGCACTGAGAGCGGCAGGCTCAAACCCCCCAACGATAGGAATATCAACCATCTCTCTCGCAACCGAAATAGCGGGATCACTGACACAGCTCACGAAAACCCCATCATATCCTTCCTCTTCGGATTCAACAATCTTGCTAACAATCTCAGGAGTTGAATACATTTCGTCATAACGGGACTCAATCGAAGGCGAGCCAGATTCTAAATTAATAATAGTGATTGATACGTCTGGTGCAATATAGGGATACAGCTCTTCTTGTACCGCAGAATTATATTTTGACGTCAACAGTGGAATGATAACTTTAATTCTCATAAATGACCTCAACAAAATAGATATCAATAAATGGTCAATGTTATTAGTAAGATAATTTCACCACTCAGAATAAGTGCTCATTTAATCAACTAATATGTGATTCATTGTTAATTTTCCTATTAACTACATTATTTCGCAAATCAATTAAGACAAAAAATGAAAATAACAACCCCATAGCAATTATTAATGACACTATAATTGCTGAATTAAATAGTTTTCCAGTAAATGCCCATCCTGAAATAAGGACACTGAAACTGAAGAAAATAAGTCGAAAAAAAGTTAATAAGGATGATGCTGAACCAACTAACTCAGGATACAACGCCAAAGAACGAGAAAATACCATACTATATTGGAAAGCAGAACCTATACAGATAACGGCCATCGACAGTGTAAAAAGTATTGCAGATTCGGGATAAATATGACTAAATATCATTAATGAACCACAACCTATCAAACAAATTATAATACTCAAATAGATACAATTAGCTGATCCAATCTTTCTATTCAAAGCACCTGAATAAAATCCAGCCACCGACAAACATATTCCTAATATCGCTTGATGCACTGCAAATATGTAGTAACTCATTCCCATTTTATCTATATATAAAAAGGGCACAACAGATACATATGCAATACATGCAGATACTAATAGCCCAGGTGTAAAAGCATATATTAAGAAACGCGTATTGAATATAAGTTGACAATAACTTTTGGTGACCATCTTTACACTCAACTTTATCGTATTACGATTTGTTTCAGGAATGATAAGCACAGCTATAAAGGAAAGAAAGCTCAGTAAAGCCACTAAGTGGTAGGTAAATCTCCAATTATAATGTGCAACAATAAGAGAACCCGCAATAGGAGCTATAATGAGGGCCATTGATATTGCCGCGTTGAGAATGCCAAAAACCTGTACTGACTCCTCATCTTTATAAGTATCCGAACAAATTATAAACCCGACAATCCAAATAGCACTGCATCCTACCCCTTGGATAAATCTAAATAAATACAATTGATTAAGATCAACCACGGTTGAACAACCTATGCTACCAATAAAGAACAGAGTAGCGCCGATTAAAATGATTTTTCTTCGCCCATATGATTCTGAAAGTGGACCGAAAATAGGCGTGAATATACATAACCCTAAGAAATTTACTATTAGAGTAAATTGCACTGCCGATTCAGTTGCAGAAAAAAATTTTAGCATTTGGGGAAATGCTGGCAATGTGATGTCAACTTCTATAAATGATGGAACCATTCCAATGATAAGTATTATCGGTAATAGCTTTAACATTAACGGTGGCATAAATCAATTCACCTCTGAACATTATGAATCCTATCTAATATAAACACAAAAAGCTGCCACCAAACAACATCTATAATTCAGATTCATTGAATGGATGGCAGATCATACAGACATTATAAAACCAAGTTATTCTGAGCAAGATACTTTCAATGAGAATAATTCACCAAAAATTGGAAATATTTCAGTCTTTAAACCTTTATTATATCGCGATGATATATTTAACACTTCTTTTTCTTCATCTTGTGCCAATCTAGGCCATTCCAAAGTAACCTTGTTGAATCCCAGTTTAGTGAGAGAACTAGAAATTATTAGCTTATGATGGGACCATTCCGATGATAGCTCTACTTCTTTAATCAATTCACCATTAATTGAAATCTTAACTTTACTCTCTTTGATATGTTTCTTAACTCTACTCGTCATCTCTATATTCAGATCATGATTACCGTTGGTAATCAAAGTAAATGATGATGTTGGCCACCATGATTTAAAATATGGAATGCTTCTTCGTGTATTTATCTCAGGATCTTTAGACATTCTAATGACTGAGCCAACTCGTTCAATATATTGAGGTTCTGTCAAATCTACACCATGTTTAAGTTGATCGATATAACTCTTTTGATACGATTCTTTCAACCCCTTGCCATTACGGCCGTGCTTGTCGAATATTTCACAAATTGCGTCAATAGTTTGTTCATCTGCACCTGGTGACGATTGAGCCACTGGAAAATCAAGTGGAGAATTGACAAGCTCAAGTAGCTTTTGCCCTGCTCGACTCAAGCCAAATCCAGCCCCTTTTTCACAACTTCTGGCTTTAACATAAAGTTCCATAACATCCAGTATTTTTTCTGAGTACTGAACGGCTTTTCCAAATAACTTAACTATTCGCTCTCTTTCTGCGATTTCATCAATAGGTCGATTTATATGACTGTTATATAAAGCAATGTAGAAATAAGAAACAGCTAAGTTATATGAGGATTCGTCTAATTCAATCGTCTTCTTTGCCATTACCTCCCAGTTTACATCTGGCTTATCTTTTCCGTGACAAATTAACCATTCTGCTATAGAAGACATCGCAACTTTAAAGCCTTCCGGGGTCATATGACAGTAATCAACAAAAAGCGAGCCGCCTATCACCTTCGAACCTAAATACTTAGAGAAGTAATATTCCAGATCGATAACTTTAATATCAATATCTTGTTGAATAATACGCTCTTTAACAAATGCGGGAGTACCAGGGAATGATGTTACAAGATCATGCATCAATGCATAGCTGCATTCTGCATCCAAATACGATTTAGCTTCTTCAGCACGATTTAATGCAATCAAACTATTAGCCACAATACGGTTAGAAGTGGCCGCAATACCACCATCAATCTCGACCATGCTCAAGCCCAACGCCAAAGCCTCAACATATTGTCCACTCATCATTGATTGCGATGCTTTTCGGTATAATTCATACCACTCGACAGTTTTGCCATTACCTAACCAATGGAGCGGCATTTTACGCTCCCAATCTGCGTAATTTGATGCGGGTAAAGCAAAAATAAACTCAGCATGACTTTCTTTAGATATTGCATCTATTCTATTTATCAATATTTCTGCATTCTTTTCTAATTTTTCCTTATATTCAACCGCAATTCCATTAGGGCCTAAGTTTGCGAGTACATTCGCATAATCTCTTCGCCTTTCTAAAGGTGCATTATGCTCAAATAAAACATCTGAAAACCAGTTATTACCCGCAAGGATAATCACATAGTCCGGTTGTAATTGTAAACTCGCCTTACAAGTATCTAATAAACCACCGGCATTAATGCAACTTCTTGCAAGATCGATAACCTCCCACTCAACATCAGAATATTGATTAAGTAAGTGAGATAATGTTTTAGCCGGTGTAATATAAGGTGAAAAAAACATGCCAAGCGCCGCAGACTCGCCGATAAGACATACCCTTTTCACACCTTTAGTTTTACTCACCGTCAATTGCTGCTGTGAACTCTCCCAAAAAATGGAATCAGATTGCTCGCGTCTTATAAAAACCACCTCATTATCAATTTTCGTTGGATGCCATGTACCGATAGCAGTATATCCATCAACATTTCCACTGCATGAAGGGATATTATTGCAAAATGTCGTACCATGACTATTTTGATCTTCATTCATCAAATAAATTTGAGCTAACCGCATAACTTCCAAGGCATTCTCTTGATTATCAGAAAGAAACTCCGCTAACTTTTCGGTATTGACATTAGATTGATTCATATTATTTTCCTAAAAACGTAAGTTTATTCTAGATAAAGGTATAGATGGCTTCTATAGATTGCCCTGTAAAGAGATCTTGTGGTGGCTGAATAAAACTAAACTCTATTTCTGCCATCTTAGAAAACGCTTCCGAAAGCATAGTTCGCTCAATAATAAAATCTTCCAGAACTAAAACATCAATTCCTGAATTACCAAAACACCTTACCGCATCAAGTGGAGTACAAACGATGGGTTCTCCCCTCACATTAAATGAAGTATTCACCAATATTGGGCAATTCGTTGCGTTATAAAACGCCTTCAGTAAAGAATGAAACTTTGGATTAGTATCAGCAGTAACTGTTTGTGGTCGGCAAGAGCCATCAACATGTGTGACTGCGGGTAAACTGAGATTTGAGGTTATTTGACACGTTTCAAGCATGAATGGTGTTGGAATTGATAATTCAATATGATTTGCGGCTTCCTCTTCCAAAAGTGCTGGCGCAAATGGCCTAAATCCTTCTCTCTTTTTGACCAATGCATTTAGCCGATCTCGCATAGAAGGATCTCTCGGGTCCGCAATAATACTTCGTGCTCCTAAAGCCCTAGGACCAAATTCCATCCGCCCCTGAAACCAACCAATGACTTTTCCATTTATGAGCATCTCAACAATGGTTTGCTCAAAACCTTCTCTATCTTCACGGAAATCCAACGCTTCAATCTCCATTGAAGTTAGCATCTCCAATATGTTGTCGTTACTAAACTTTGGACCGAGATAAGGGTTTGTAAATGGCTCGTAACTGTGTCGTTTTCCCGTCATCTCAATATGAGCCAATGCAGCTGCCCCCAAAGCGGAACCAGAATCTCCAGCAGCAGAAGGAATAAAGATATTATTAAATAGGCCAGTCTTACGGATGGCATGTGTCGCAACACAGTTTAGAGCAACACCTCCTGACAAACATAAGTTTGTTG
Source organism: Photorhabdus sp. RM96S (assembly GCF_042879335.1). NCBI lineage: Bacteria > Pseudomonadati > Pseudomonadota > Gammaproteobacteria > Enterobacterales > Morganellaceae > Photorhabdus > Photorhabdus sp. RM96S. The sequence goes on from NZ_JBHFKT010000017.1 coordinate 87,366, forward strand.
AATCAACTTTTTCCCGCAGATCATGAACTTGTTTGATAAGAATCTCTTCCAACACCACTTGCAAGCTTTTCGCTAAATCCATGTGGTGTTGTAGCATCACAGATTCTTGTTCTCTTGGGGGAAAACCAATCAAGTCAATAAAAGCATCCGTGTACATTCTATTTATCTGGCAAAAATCAAAGAACTTCATATTCAGCTTAAACCTAAATATTTTCTCCATACTGAACATTTCTCGCAACTTATTGGTATATATTGGTTTACCATAAGGCGCTAATCCCATGACTTTATATTCGCCACTGAGTACTCTGAATCCTAAGTAGTTAGTAATAGTGCTATAAAAAAGACCCACTGAATTTGGATATTCAATTTTCTCGAACAAATTGATGTTATCGCCTTGCGCATAACCAAAAGTAGAAGTTTCCCATTCCCCCACACCATCAGAAGTCAATATAGCCGCGTCAGTAAAGCCAGAAAATAGATAGCTCCCGGCAGCATGTGCCATGTGATGATCGTAAAACTTGATCTCTTTCTCATACCCCAATACTTCAGTAATATCACGAAATGGCTTGTGGCAGTCCAACCAATGAAGACCGTTAGTAGCAGAAAAGTTGAAATTGGAAGCAAGTTGCCTAGACAACTTCTTATAAGGGTTTTCATAATAAGCAATACAGTCGATATCTGTAATATTAATTCCGCCCTCTTCTAAACAATATCTGAAAGCTCTAATTGGTAGTCGAGAGTCATTTTTGAATCTGGAAAATCGCTCTTCTGAAACAGCAGCTATTAATTGACCATCGCTGATCAGTGCACAAGAAGAATCATGAAAATTTGCAGAGATACCAATTATATTCATAGCATCATACCCTATTTTTTAGGTTTAAGAATAAATACCAGCACTAACTTATTTATTTTTAGCAAAGTTATATATCCGTCATCTTTCAGGTTGCCTCTTTGTTGGCTGCACTCTCTCACCCCGGTCACATCGTTATCTATGCTCTCGGGGATTCGCTCCCTTGCCGCCGCGATGCATCTTGAAATCCATTGGGTATACATCTTATTTTAATTTATCAATTTAAACGATGGATTCATTATTCACCACGTATTATAAATAAAAAAGTATATGACAGAAGTCCTATTTTAATCATTATAGAAAATCAGTCTCCCCCCATTAATTATTCTTCTCCATCCATTTATTTATTACCGCGGAAATAGCGTTAACATTAGGTTGGAACATTATCGACATATGATGACCATCAATATCCTCAATAATAAGATCACCAGAAATATGTTGGCTCCAACCCAAGCATCTTTCTTTAGCCTCATTAGGGAATACCAGCATCTCTTCCATATGAGAACGGTCTTTAGCACGAAAAAGAATCGTGTCAATGTTTACAGTACCAGCAGTGTACTTTGATGACACTCTGGAATTAGCCAGGCAAGTGTCAATCATGCGTTCAAGCATAGTGACATCAGCATCTGGGGCAAATCCACCATGTTCTTTAATAGTATTTAATACAGCATCAAGTATCTCGCTGTGAGTCAGCTTGCTCATGTTTTCTAAATCAATATCGATATGAGTACCAAATTGTTCAACAATTTCTTCGAGACAAAGACCAAGAACTTTCATCATGTTCAACTCTTTATGAGCTTTTCCAGGCGCCACGCTGTCAAACAAGAATAGTTTAGATACTTCATAACCACTTAACTCAAGTTGCCTCGCCATCTCAAAAGCAATAATTCCCCCGAAAGACCATCCCCCAAGCACAAAAGGGCCTCGTTCTTGAACTTTTAGCATTTCATCAATATACATTGAAGCCAAGGTTTCAACGGTATCTATCGATTCATGCCCCCATTGCTTATAAAATAACGGTGACTGGAAAGCATAAAGCGGGTTAGCTAACATTGTGGCTAATGGGATATAGCACATTGCGCTACCACTTAGAGGATGAACGATAAATACGGGCTTATTATTAAATTTATTTTTTGCAAGAGGTATTAAAATACGGTTTTCATTATCTATATCATTACTCTTTATTTTTAATGCTAAGGATTCAATATTACCGCTATCATACAACGTATCTAAAGGTAAATTCTTGCCAAAAGTTTTATTTATCTCAGAAATTAAACGGACTGCTCGAAGAGAGTCCCCACCACTTTCAAAGAAATTTATATCTAAGGTTGGTTTTTTAAATCCGACAATCTCCTCCAAAATAAGACAAAGTGATAATTCTACATAGTCTCGCGGATAGCGTAAACCTCCACCTTCATTACCCAGCTCTATTTCAATTTGATTAAGCTTATTCCTATCTATCTTACCATTATTATTCAACGGTAAAACATTTAACGCCTTAATTACCGAAGGAACCATATAGGCTGGTAGATTTTCTAATAGATATTTTCTTATCGTATTGATTGATGTGTTTTGATGCTCTTCATAAAACTCAACAAATGCGACTAAACGTTTATTTCCTGGTGATTCTTCCTGAACCAAAACAATAGCATCTTTTATCAATGGATGCTTTCTTAATATATTTTCTATCTCTCCAATTTCTATTCTAAATCCCCGGATCTTAACTTGATGATCAGTTCTACCCATGAATTCTAAATTACCATCAGGTAAGTATCTAACGACATCGCCGGTGCGATACAGTTTGTCAAATCTTATATCAGAACCTAATCTGTTTTTTAGAAAGTGGCGTTCCGTAAGTTCTGGACGCTTCCTATAACCTTTTGACACACCCGCGCCACCAATATATAGTTCACCTTTAGCTCCGATTGGTAGAACGCTTTGTTCACTATTTAAGACATAAAACTGCGTATTTGTGATCGGTTTACCAATTGGAACCCTCTTTGCATCTTTACTGAGTTTTTTAACATCAAACCACGCAGATGAACATGTCACTTCGGTTGGACCGTAAGCATTAATAAAGCCTTTTGGTGGCGCTTTACTTTCCAAAACACAGTGTGCTTTTGTCGGATCAAGTGCTTCACCACCCACAACAAGCAACTTAAGCCCACCAAAACTTTCCGGCAACTCGGTAGCGATCATATGATAAAGCGCGGTAGGAAGATAAAGCATGGTAATTTTCTGTTGTTTAATAAAAGCAGAAAATTCCTGTGGGATTAGTTTTATAGCATCAGGAACCACCGTAATAGATGCACCATGCAATAGCGGTGCCCAAATTTCCCATGTAGAAATATCAAATGCAAAGTTATTAACTTTTGCAAAAACATCTGCTTTGTCGCACTCCATATGATTAGTATCACAAACCAGTGCCGCAACATTATAATGCTGAGTCTGAACGCCTTTCGGGATCCCGGTCGATCCTGATGTGAAAATCATATATAAGATGCTATCAGCCGGAATCGAGTGCGAAGGATTTGTCTCCTTATACTCATTGAATAACTGATTTTCTTCATCAAGCAATATTAGATCAATGCCACAATGCGCAACTGTTTTAGCAAGCGTTGATTGCGTTAAAATCACAACTGAATCACTGTTTTTCACTATAAAATCAATTCTAGCGGCAGGAAGTGCAGGATCTAATGGTACATACCCGGCACCAGCCTTTACAATTCCTAGCAAACCTACAAACATTTCAATCGATGGTTGAACACAAAGACCAACTAAATCAGTAGGATTGACGCCATAATTATTTAAGTAGTGAGCTAACTTATTAGCTCTTTTATTTAATTCTTCGTAAGTTAAATATTTATCTTCAAACTTAACTGCAATATTATCAGGATATAGTTTAACTTGCTCTTCAAAAATTTCATATAAAGTTTTATCTGTTGCTACAGGCCCTCGCTCATTATTCCAATCTTTAACGAGAGTATTTCTTTCTTCACTATCAACTAATTCAATATAATCAATACTCTGATCTGGACTCATCAAAATATAGTTAAGCGTTTTTATATAATAACGGAAAAGTCGATTCACTGTCTCTTTATCAAAGAGATCAACTTTATATTCTATATATCCATTAATAGAACCAGCATCCGAAAATAAAGCCAAACTCAGGTCAAATTGAGAATTGCCGGGATTTAATAACACTCCTTGAGGTACTGCCTCACCGATATTAAGGTGATTTCTTTTTCCATTGTAAAGAGAAAAGAAAGTATTAAATAATGGATTTTTATTTTTTTTACGATTAGGACATGTTGCTGAAACAACTTCATCAAAGGGAATATCAGAATTTTCAAATATATCGGTTAATTTATTTCTCATTGATTCAAGATAATTTAAAATTGTCGTCTGTTTAAAACCATTATGTCTTGTCACCACGACATTGGCAAAGTTTCCTATAATGTTTTCAATAACACTATGATGTCGCCCAGCTACAACGGTTCCAATAGTGAAGTCATCTTCACCGCTGACAATATAAATAAGGACTGAAAAGGCAGCCATCATAATCTCAAATTGGGTGAATCCATTATTTTTTGAAAATTCATCAATTTGGCTCACAATTTCTTCTGGTAATTGAAAATAGAACCGAAAACCGCTATCACTAATATTAGTTGGAAAAGAATTCCCAAGTGTAATGTCAACTTCGGAAGGTACCCCTTCTAGCATATTACGCCAAAAATCCAATTTTCCACCACGCCTCGATTCATTCATAAAAGTGTTATACCAGTGCATATAATCAATAGGTTGTATCGCTATCTCAGGTAGAGAGATATTTTCTCCTCTTAAATAATATACCCTATGGATTTCAAGATGCATCGCGGCGGCAAGGGAGCGAATCCCCGGGAGCATAGATAACTATGTGACCGGGGTGAGTGAGTGCAGCCAACAAAGAGGCAACTTGAAAGATGACGGGTATAAGTATAAAGTTGGTTAAGTTCATTAGTAAATATATTAGCAGAAGAGGTTCCATCAGCAATAATATGGTGAAAATTCCAGAAAATAACATGTTCATCATGATTACTAATGAATAACACCCTAAATAGATAATCTTTCTCTAAATTAAATGACCTAGCAGACTCCTTCTCTACGATTTTTTTAGATTCCTCTGAAAACTGTTGTTCAGATATATGATTAAAATACCAGACATCAAGTTTAAATTCTGAAATTGGTACAATTTTTTGATAAGGAATACCATCCAACTCATAAAATGTCGTTCTTAAAGATTCGTGGCGTTTGAAAATATCATTCAATGCCTTCTCCAAACTACTTAAACAAATCTTTCCTGACAACCTAAATGCTTCAGGGCAATTATAAGCCGCAGAGTGAGGATTAAGCTTGTAGAGATACCAGAGGTTTTCCTGTGTGCCTGATAAAGGAATAACCCCTTCCCTTGACATTGGGGTAGGCTTTTCTACATGGATATTAATACCTTTTTCTTCAATAATTCTTGCTAATCCTTGTACTGTTGAGTTTTCCAGAAAATCGCTCATTTTAATATCGGTTGAAACAGTCTCTCTTAGCTGAGTAAGTACTTTCACAGCCGTCAGAGAGTGACCACCAATTTCAAAAAAATCAACATCTTCATCATTGACTGGCCTACCAAGCACCTCTTGCCATATATAGCGCACCTTGCCTACAGTTGTAGAAAGGTCAATTTCTGAAGCCTCTATTTTATGCAAATCCGCAAATTCTGGCAGGGCACGGATATCTAATTTACCGGTTGAAGTTAATGGAAGCGCTTTTAACTCGATAAATAAACTTGGCACCATCTCCTTTGGCAAACGTTTTTTTGCAAATTGTCTAAGCTCACGTTTATCGACTATCGAACCTTCAAATAGTACATAATAAGCAACCAAGAACTGATTAACCTTATCTTGCCCTCGATTTCTTAATGCAACCCTTAGTTGCATAATAGATGCATGACTTTCTAATACATTTTCTATCTCTCCAGGTTCTACTCTAATACCATTGATCTTAATCTGCTGGTCAACTCGGCCTAAAAATTCCAACCCACCTCCAGATATAAAGCGAGCTTTATCGCCGCTTTTATACATGAATGAATCTTTACTCTCTTCCTCAGTAAACGGTTTTTTTCTAATAAACAGAGATTCTGTCATTTTTGCCCCTGATAGGTATCCATTTGCAAGAGGCTTCCCTGCAATATACATTTCCCCAGGTACACCAATTGGGACTTGTTGCATATTATGGTCAAATATATATATCTGTCTGTGTGGACAAGGGAGACCAATATAGGTAGAGGATTGTTGTTCACCTATTTTGCATTGCCAATAACTGGTATCAATAACTGCCTCTGTTGGCCCGTAAAAGTGATACAGGTTTACCTTTATCTTCGAATGTATACTTTCTCTTACGTTATTTGGTAATAACTCCCCGCCAGTAATAATGCAAGTTAAAGAACAACATTTTTCAATATTTTTCTCATTAATGAGTAAACCAAGCTGAGTAGGTGGAACTTGAAGATGAGTAACGCCATAATGAATAATTGTATTTATAGCTTCCTTTGGCTCCCAATTAAACTGATTGTCACCATTGACAATCAATGCACAGCCCGCTGAAAAAGCACCAAAAAGCTCCCATATAGCAACATCAAAATTCGGGGCCGCTGAATATAGCAATCTATCACTTTCACAAAGATTCAAGATTGACCTACGATTTTCAAGTTGCAAACAAAGCGCACTATGACTAACCATTACCCCTTTAGGCTCACCCGTTGAACCAGAGGTAAAAGAAATATATGCAATAGAGTCAGGTGTAGCTTGGTTACTCAGTGAGATAGAACGTAAATTACCAGATTTTAATTCGCTATCAATCTCAATAACGCACTCGTCAAATTCCTTTACAATATTTGCTAGTGAACTCTCACTCAAGATTATTGAACAACGCGTATTAGCGATTATCGTCCGATTTCTCTCCACAGGGTGCCTTGCATTAAGCACAACAAAAGTGGCTCCCATCTTAACAATAGCCAATAAACTGGCTATAAAGTAGGTAGTTCTCCCCATGCAAAGACACACAACATCACAAGCTTTTACACCAGCCTCTTGTATAATAGCCACTATCTGATTCGTTTTTTCCTCTAATTGCTGATATGTCAGGTTTTCATTAGGACCGACTAATGCTACTCCCCCAGAATTTAACTCTAAACATTGATAAAACAACTCAGGTAACGTTTTATCTCCACTTTTAGCCATACTCTTTATACTACTATATTTCCTAATTTCCTCTTTTTCACTATCAGGAATAATCGATAAATTTGCTACTGATCTATTCGGTGTCTCAATTGAATCAATGAATTCAATTAAGTTATTTGCCCTTCTCTTGATCGTATCTTGGTTAAAAGCAGCAGAATGAATCCATGTAATGGATTGCTCAGTATTTTTCTCTTCTAAAGCAATACAAATATCAATACCCTCTAACTCTTTGTATTGCAGTGGAAGTCCAATACAAAAACAAACTGTCGTTGTAGTTAAACTCATTAGTGGAGAATCATTTCTTGATTTCTCAATGATATCTATAATCGCCTCACTCGGAGTCGACCACTGTTTGACTTTACCGGTTAGGGTAACTAAGTTACTTTCAATTGAATCGTTAGGTTTATATTGATAAGTGAAAAAATATGTCGAATTTTCCTTAACATTGAAAACGAGTATCGAGATAGATTCTTGATTAGAAATTCTGGCTAATAATACAGAAAGCGAAGTCAATATGACTTCTACGATAGATTTTTTATTTCGTTTGGCGAATCTTTTAACTTTACTTTTTATTTTTTCATTAAGCAAAGCTGTCGTGATACTTTTCGTCAATGTAATTTCTGAAGATAATAACGAGTCTTTTATAATATTTATTAATGGAACTTCATCTTCTTTGTGATCATTATAGAATTTAGCCGCGCCATCAGTAAATCGGTTTTCTTTATTATTGATACATTCCTTGGAAAAAAAGAGAGAGGTCTTATTGAGATTTGTCGTAATCGTTTCATCTAGAGAACCAATATCCACACCATAAGCATTAATCTTTTCAAAAATATAATCTATCTGACTTCCAAGTCTTGTTCTATTTAAGTCATTTTTAATTAGAATCAATTCTTGGTTATAATTATCCTTTATCCAGTCAATTATGGTATCCTGCTCTAAAGGATATCGATGTTCTATACAAGCATATAAAATAGCCCAAACTCCAACTCTACCAGCATAATAGTAGGTTGCTTCGAGACCTTTCTCTTTGATTTTGCATAATCTTGTGATTTCATTTATTGATGAATACAATTTACTCCAAATTTCCTTAGCACCAAGTTTCTCAACAAAATAAAATTCATTTTCCGGATCTTTGGTTGCTAATATTGAACCTATCTCCATCAATAATGTTTCAGTTGGTCCTTCACCTATTCTCAAAAATCGACTATCTCTCAATAAACTAGATGCCACATTTCTTTCATCTAACCCTCTTGCTCCCATCAATTGGACTAAATTATCTGTGGCTTTCCAAACAAATTCTGATCCCAAAACTTTTGCAGCAATACATAAACTCGCAGGAACAGATACACCATGATCGAAATCCCCACATGCTTGATCAGATATTGCCGTCACACTTGTTATCGCATGAATTAACCAACTCAGTTGTAATTCTGTCACTGGATTATTTATCAGTAGCCCGGTACTGATTTGACGCTGGGAAGCAAATCTATACATCAATTGAGCACACCGCTTCATTACCCCAATGGCCAGTGAACTCGCTAGTGTACGCCCAAAAAGCAAACTACTCGCAGCAACTTGCATGCCTTTTCCCAATTCACCTAATCGCTGTGTATTTCGGACAACAACGTTATTAAAAGTGACGGTACGCAAATCAAGACCTTGGACTCCCAGATAATTCTGTTCACCACCAACTTCTATACCTGAGGCAGATGCTGGAACTACAAAGCAGCTAATTCCTAATTCATCAGCAGATTGATGTTTTGCAAATACAATAAATACACCAGCAATAGAAGCTCCACCCAACCAACATTTACTACCATTCAGTACCCAGGAATCATCATCATGCTTCGTCAGGGTGGACTCCATATTTCGCGGATTCGAACCCGCAGCGAGTTCACTCAATGCAAAACATCCAATCATCTCACCTGTTGACACTTTCGATAGATATTCCTGCTTTATTTCTGGACTAGCATGTTTGAATATCAAATAACTACATGAGTGTTGGAGTATAGTAAAAGCTGTAAGAGTAATATCTATGGCTGCGAGTTGTTGGATGATTTGGGAAGCCTCTGAAACAGAAATATCGATGCCATTGAACTCTATCGGTATTTGCATACCAAAAAGTCCAAGTTTCCCTGACTGATAAATAAATTGCTTCGATATTTCTTTGCCTTTGATTATCTCATCATCTGATTTAGAAGTTAATCTAATCCAATCTAATAATTCTTTCACTTTGGGACTAATCTGGGCTTTATTATTATCTGGGCATTTTCTATTGAGATCTTTTTCTATCAGAGATTCTTTTTGAGATTTTAGTGCAATAATATCTTCTCTTACTTTCATTTTCCACATAACTCCTATTAATATTTAACTCCTAAGATGCGGACAATAGCAAAACCAGCAAAAATTCAAAGAGTGTTAACAGTTAAATAATCAGAGGTGTCTCCAGTACATAGGATAATAAGGAAAATATTCTTTTTTATCCTAACGAATATAACCTCAGTTGCCTTTTCTACTTTAATTATCTGGATGGATGATAAACCCCATTTCTTCCATCAAAGGAATCATTTGCCATTCAAATATTTCAACGCCAGAAAAATCTAATAATCTCACGTCTATATTAGATATTTCCGCATTCCTTAAATCAGCTTTAAATATTGATAACCCATCATAGCGGGATGGAGAAAAAATAGTATTAGTTAGATTTGAACCTTCAAGGTTTACGCCTGATAATACAACTGAAACTAAATTACTTTCTGATAAGTCGCACTTTTCAAGATATACGCCTTCAAAATCTGAATATTTAAAGTTTGATTTTGTTAATGTTGCTGAGCTGAATATAACTTTTCGACTGACTACTTTTGTAAAGTCGGCAAGCTCAAAATGACACCCTTGCGCCTGACACCTATCAATTGTTATATCAAATAGCTCAGCACGATAAAAATTACTTGTTGAAATATCACAGCAAATAAACTTTGAACTACGTAAGTCTGCACTATGAAAATCACAACCTTTTTGACTATCTTTACTATAAAATAATGTATTTTCAAACTCACCATTTGAAATATTGGCTTCAATAAAGTCACAGTTAAATACTTGACAATTTATTAAACGCAAACCATTTAAGTTTGCACCTGAAAACTTCGAATCAATGATAACACAGCTTTTAAATACTAAATCTGGTTGATGTTCATTACTCCAGTCCAAATTATTAAATTTTCTACCTTCAATTATACCTGTTTCTTCTGAAATATCTAAACTAGACTCAAACATATTAAATCTTCTCACTATACGATGATTCATACGAGCTATTACTCTATCTAAACCATAAATTGTATACCCGTTATCTTTCAAGTTGCCTCTTTGTTGGCCGCACTCACTCACCCCAGTCACATCGTTATCTATGCTCCCGGGGATTCGCTCCCTTGCCGTCGCGATCCATCTTGAAATCCATAGGGTATATGATAGAAACGAATTTCAGAAAATGATTTTCCAATGAAATTTCCAATTCTGGAACCATTACCTTACCTCCCCCTTTGAATTTGTATATACACATCAATTTAGATAGGGTTTGTTGAATAAGTCAAGGAAGTTTTGAAGAAGACGAATGGAAGGTTGAAATATACAACACCAGGAAAATGTAAGTTCTGATGAAGACTTCACATTTCTATTAATATTACCTTTCAAAATATTATCTGTATAAACAAGTTAGCGGGAAAACCGTCTCCTTTCCCCTCCCCAGAACGACAAGGTTTTTCGGAAGCTGATTAATGATAAACTCACCCGGTAGCTTACCTTTACTCTGGTAAGCTACCGCCCTTAGATTACTGGCGCTCTAAATGCCATATAAATACTTTACGAATAACTTTTCAGTCTTATATAGATTATTTGGATAATCGAGATTAATTTAATACAACACATCTTAAGTAAGGTTTTAAACTTACTGAATCCAATAGGCACCAATTTTTTACCTGTTATCAATCTTTATTTTTTAAGTTATGTAGATGTTGTAAATATTCATGGCATGTTGGTAAATTATTTACCATATTTTCTGCTTTCATATAATGGCGCAATAACATCTCATCCGCTTCATCAGGCATCATTAATGATAATGCTGGTTTACTCCTTAGTGAATCTGAACCCAAACCCAGAATCATAGTATTCCACGAATATTCTTCAAAACCATGATAGAAAGGATAGATAGTTTCTTTATCCAGCAAATGATCTTCCGCTAACATTATTTTTTTTAAAAGCTCTTTAGGTAATTCAACATTTTTCCATTCTTTCCAGTACACAGTATCATTACGCTTTGCTAATGAGAAATGGAGCAATAGAAACTCTTTAACACCATCAACAACACGATTAACTCGCGTATTATACTCTTCAATGAGTAACTCATTGCCGCTACTTCTTGGAAAAAATCTGACGAGCTGCTCAATTCCATGTTGAATGAAAAAAATTCCCGTTGATTCTAAAGGTTCAACAAATGCGCTTGATAATCCAATCGCTACGCAATTCTTTACCCAAGAACGATTGCTACGACCAATTCTCATTCTAATATGATTTGCAACACACTCTGCATTTTCATATGGAATGGATTTCCTTAATTCAGCTTCAGCTTCTTCAGGGCTTTGGTATGTATCACAATATACGTACCCATAACCATTCCTCTTATACAAAGGAATCGTCCAACGCCATCCATTGGACATTGTACGAGCTGTTGTATATGGTTCAATATCACCCGTATCCTTTCTAGGTACTCGTAATGCTACTGCTCGGTTATTTTTTAGCACATCTGAAAAACTCACAAATGGCTCATTCAATGCCTTGTTAATTAATAATCCTTTGAATCCAGTACAATCAATATAGAGATCAGCTTTAAGTTTTCCGTGTATTTTTGTTTCCAGATATCCTATTTTTCCATTCTCATCAATTTCTATATGAGTCACATCATCTTCTATATGGCTAACACCTCGATTCATTGCATAACGTTTTAGAAAACTCGCAACGCCATCCGCATCAAAATGATAGGCATATGGGAACTGAGCCCTCTGTTCTGCTAATGTTGATTGTCCGAGCGACGCATCAGGACTTTGCGTAAAAAGTCATTATAGACATCATATTTTTATTTTTTATCGAATCACACTACTCAAATGTTAAAAAACCAATAGTAATTTGTCACATAACATTATTATTTCTAAACTGCATTTTATTTTTACACCAAGTAACCATCATTACTGAAAATATACTAACGAGTCGTTTTCAGATATTATGTGGAATTTCCGAAAAGCCACATCAATATTAGAGGATATCGTTTAATGGAGCATCTCATTCATTATTTCTCATCCAACGAAAGCCTAAAAATATTCTACCTTTCATCTTTTTTATTAGTTATGCCAGGACCAACAAATACATTGATATTATCTTCTGGATTGAAGATAAACTGGAGAAAATTACAAAAAATAATAATTATTGTAATGTTAGGTTATTTAATTTCCGTTAGTATCTTAGGTTTTACCTTAACATTTATTTACTTATATTTCCCTTGGATTAATTTTCTGCTGAAAATTTTATCTGCAATTTACATTGCCTTTTTATCAATAAAAATTTGGAAATCTTCATTAACCTCTAGTTGCTCAGATGAAATAACGTTCAAAGAAATATTTATAACAACATTACTTAGTCCAAAAGCATTCATACTAGCTTCTTATATTATTCCCTCTTATGCTTTTGAATTACCAACTATATACTTATCCTCAATGGTAATTTTACTTTTAACTCTATATCCAGTTTCCTGCTTATGGGCATTATTAGGCAAGACTTTACATTTGCTGCATATGCAAAGTAGCTATATACAGCCTAATTATTTCTTTAAAATTGCATCACTAACTTTAATGGCTTTTTCCATATCACTAATTTATTCATCAAATCTAGAGTATTTCTCTCAATAATTTTATTTAGTTCACAGCTGTATTTGTCCTACCAATGTAATTAGAGAAAAATATACACTAAAAAAACAAAAAAATTAAGGCCAGAGAATATCCGGCCTTAACTCTTTATTCCTCAACCACTTATTCCCCAACCACCCAAAAATTACTTTAACTTCATCGCATCACGTATCGTGAAGAATAGATCTGTCTGGTCAGTCAGACCTACAACATTGGCTGCCTGAGGGCCATAAGCAGCCACTCGTAGCTGAGTACCCGTATGTTCCTGTTCCTTACCCTCAGAAGTACCGTAGCTAACTGCCATCACCGAACCATCTTTCGTGATTAATGCCTGAGTCAGCCCCGGAGATTTTATATCAGCTTCAATAATCTGACTGGCGTGAGCATGATCAGCGGTGACAATAACTAATGTATCACCGTGTTTACGCGCATATTTCAAACCAACTTGTACCGCCTCATCCAATGCGACAGTTTCACCAATCTGTCCACAAGGATTAGCTTTGTGATCCTGCTTATCAATCGAAGCGCTCTCCACTTGTAAGAAGAAACCTTTCTGATTTTCTTTCAACAGATCAATGGCTTTCTCCGTCATCTGTGCCAACGTCGGCGCATCAGGATTCCGTTTCGAGTTGACTTTACAAGTCACTGGGGGATTATCAATATTACCGTGATAAACGGCTTTAGGTCCTTCCCAAGCAATGTCCATATTGTCTTCATGGAACAAGCCCAACAACGGTGTTTTCTGATCCGCTCTAGTCACGGATGCCAGTGACTTAGCATCCCTGACCAACTGATAACCCTGTTCCTGTGCCTGCTGTTCCAACGTTTTATCCTTGCCAGTACCAACAACCGATTTCTGGGCGAAAATCTTGGCACCTCCACCTAATGTGATATCAGCACGAGCCACTAATAATTGCTCGGTGATCGAACCACGCCCGCCATTTTCTAGCGCATTCGTTGGACATTTTTTTATCGTCTCTTGCGGACCATAACAGCCACGGTCAGTGACATGCGCATACAGTGCTGCTGGCGTGGCATCCTGCACTCTAGCCGTCGTTACGTTGCCTGTCGCTTTACCATTCGCTTTTGCCAGCTCAAGCAGAGTTTGGTGATCTTTACCAAATACATCAACACCCAACGCGCCATTATAGGTTTTTACACCAGAAGCCCAAGCGGTGGCAGAAGCCGCTGAGTCAGTCGCATAGTTGGGTTTACGACTCTTTTTATCCAGAGAATAGTGAGTGTACTGGCCGGTAAATGGCAAGGCATCAATTCCTTTGAAAAATCCACCCGCGCCTTCTGCATAGTTACGAGCAATAGTAATCTCAGAATCCCCCATACCATCACCAATAAACAAAATAACGTTCTTAGCTTTATGATTATTTATCGCTGCTTTTAATGCCTCAGTCTGGTTTTGAGTCATACGGCGAGCCCCACCAAATTCCGTAATATTACCTTTCACCGCCCGACCTTCCGCCATAATTTGATTAGCATTTTGATCATCAGTCGCCAACACCGGTAAGCTGACACCTGAAATTAAGGCTGAGACCATGACTACAACCAAACTTTTCGTATATTTGTTCGACATTAAGGTTTCCTTATTAAAACGCAATCGGAATAAAAATCATCGTTATCTGATAAAGGGATACTAAATAAATTATGTGACAATTATGTGAAGAAAATAGAATTAACTCACCATTTCGCCACCAATGATCGGGTTCCGTGGTACAAGGTTTCACACCACGAAATATAATTGTGGCCACTAGAAACCTCACTGGATTCAACTGGATAACCTTTCTGTAATAATGTCTCTTTCATGCGGCGATTATTATATAAAATGCCCTCCAATTCCCCCACATGGGTTTCGAACAATCCCGCCTGTAAGTAGAAACGCAAGGGTTTTTTCTCTGCTTTGGCAAATTCACGGATTAACCATTCAGGCTTTTCTCCCTGAGGAGCCCACCAATACGAACCAGACATACTAAGGACATTGCCAAACAATTCAGGATGATTAAATGCCACCCATGCAGATGCCAATCCACCATAACTGGAACCTGAAATAATGGTGCGTTCTGCCGGGGCTTTAATACCCTGAGCCGCCAGCCACGGCATCAACTCACTCGCCATGAATTCAGCAAAATTAGGATTAGGCGGTAATTCCTGACCTCGACGTACACTATCCAAGCTATCAATAAACACCACATACATAGGCGGGATCTTGCCCTGTTCGATCAGGGAATCAAAGAATCTATCAATGTAATACTGTTTGCGGTAAATCCGCCCATCAAATAGCACCAACATAGCAGGCTGTTTCATCGGAGTAACCGGTTGATAAATCGCAATTTCCCGACTATTACCTAAAATCCTGCTCTCAAGCTGATGAAGTTTAGTCGCTCCCTGAAAAGGTAATTGCTTGAATTGTGCGATATCACACAGGGTCGGCCTTAATGCCAGCAATGAATCATGATTAAACACATCTTCGGATACAGCCGGTACTACATTTTTATTCAATGGATCGGCCTGTGCAGTAATCAAAATCGACCTACGCTGTTCGTCAGCCGAGCCTTCAATCCGCGGCAAATCCGGAGCCAATTTATATTGCATCAAGGTATCTGACGGAACGATATAGCTACGAAACCAGACATCAGAACCTGCTAAATGTGACATCGGATCATGATCACCACTCGGTGCCCCCAGAATAAAGACATTCGCTTTTGCGCCGCGCCACAGGAAAGTGACGCGCTTATTTTTATCATCATAATCTTCAATCAACGGCGCACCCTTGCGGGTTATTTCCCGCCAGAAGGCATGGGGGCCTTTTCCTTGTGCAATTTCAGTTTGAAGTTGTTTCAGACGCAGGCTTTCTGGCTGCTGCCTGTAATCATTATCCTTGGGAATATAAGATGGAAATGACAATGTAAGCTGCCACGGTTCTCCTGCGTTGCCCCTGGCTGCCAACCGGTATTTTCCCGCCAGAGGAACAGTAAAGCCAATTAACTGACGAGCATCCACCGGGTTATCAGTGAAAAGCGTACGAATATGTTGTTGATTACCCTTCTGCGCGACTAACTTCCGCATACCCAATGCCGATCCACGTACATAATGTTCAGGCTGAATATTAAACTCAATACACGCTCCCCCTTGAGAATTAAAATTCCCGGTTATTATTTGCTGATCTTCCTGAAAGTTTATTTTGTGGCACTGAGAGGCAAAGACATTAAAGGAAGCCATAAGAGTACATATCATTATGTTTACTTTCATTTTATTCTCTTTTTTGACTGTTGATTGTTGGTATTCGATTTTTTGACGCGGCAAATCATGCACTAAATTTTTATTTAAGCATAAGAACAATTACTATTATTAATAGAATAATTTGTGTATTAACTTTCAAAAACAAGATATAAATATGTCAAAATATTTCAGCAAAATAACTCTCTAACAAGATGAAATAATTTATAGATGGACACATAAACAATTCAACATTTCAATATGCTATTAATCAAGTCACCTCATCTTTTAAACGATTAAAGAACAAAAAACGGGATATAATCTATCCCGCTTCTTCACATTCGATAAAAATAAAACTGATTAACTGCATTCGAATTAAATACAGAATTCAACTCACATCAATAGAGTCTAAAATCCCTTTGCTCATACTTTTAGCAAAATCCCAATCATATTTTTCATAAACACGAGACAAAGCAATAAAAGGCGCACCTGAATAGAACATTTCATATTGAGTATGACGTGATGCAAACTCAGAACCAATAGCATCCCACACTAATTTCAGTAATTTCACTCGTTCAATGGGTGCCAACAAAGTTGAATATTGCGTTTTTTCTATTAAGTCACGAATTTCTGGATTTGCTAAGTCAATATAGCTTGACGGTAACATAATCACACCACCCCCTGAGAGTTTTCTGATGTTTTCTATCACCTTTGGATAAGTTGATTGTAATAAGACCTGGCAAGCATACAGTTGTGAGCGATTAGGAATATAATACTCATTATGTCGATCAGGATTATTAATCAAACCACGAAACAGCCCTTCAATATTAGTGGCACAGCAAGCAAGCTCAGCTAATGACTCACGAACAGCAGGAATCTCATTGACGCCAGTGGCTTCGGTAAGTTGATGAGCCAAACCCGTTAAGAAATGTAGCTTAACGGCATACCGAGCCATACCTTGAACATCCATTAAAACGTCAGCGCCAGTTGCCAGAAATTGCTGGCGACACATCTCCGTATTTTTATAAATAAACACTCTTTCCCACGGAACGAAAACATCGTCGAAATAAACGACAGCATCATTTTCGTCAAATTGATGCGATAAAGGAGAATCAAATTTATTGCTGCCTATTTCATAGGACTTTCTGGAAAGAATTTTTATTCCTTTTGTATTCAATGGTAAGGCAAAAGACACAGCATATTTATCATCAACCCCTTCTTTGAGTGGATTAAACACGCCAACCACAACTTCTTCTGCAAGGATGGCGGCTGTCCCTAACATCTTTGCCCCGCGAACAATTATTCCTTGCGGTTTTTCCTCCAATACACCAAGAGTATGAAATTCATTTTTTATATGCTCACTGGGGGTTTTGGAACGATCACCTTGTGGATTGACTAAGGTGAAAGACAAATAAATATCTTTATCGCGGGCATAGGAATAGTAATTTTTTAACGCTTCAGCTCTATCCTTAGAATATTCCTCGAATATTTCCAAGTGAGTCATCATTCCGGTAAGCGCAGCGGAAACATGATCTGGGCTTCTACCTAACCAACCACAACTCTGCATTGCCCAGGCATACGCAGCCTCACCTCTGGCAATTAATTTCTCTCGGGTAGTAGGAAGCTCCCAATATAAACCAACGCGCTTACCACCAGACGTTTCGAACGTCATCTGATCAGCATGTGCTGCCTGGTAATCGTAAAGTGAAGCTACGGTTCTAATTGCATTCCGAAAAGCAGGGTGATCCACGTGATTAGTGATCTTTTCTCCATTCAGAAAAATCGTTCTTCCATCACGCAGGCTTTCAATATATTCTTCACCAGTCCTAGACATTAACAATTTCCTCCGAAATATATCCGTTATCTTTCAAGTTGCCCTTTGTTAGCTGCCCTCGCTCACCCCGGTCACATAGTTCGCTATGCTCCCACAGATTCGCTCCCTTGCCGTCGCGATACATCTTGAAATCCATAAGATATAGAATTGATTTTAGGTAAATCGATCTTCAAAGACTTGATAATTCCTTGCCCTATTGTCAAGCATTGCCATTTAAATTTTCCTATCTATTATTTTACATATTCAGTATAGATTGAATAACAATGATTCGATAAAAGATTTCAGTAAATTTACCTGAGTATCTGTGATCTCTATCTTAAAATCAAAGTCAATAATTCTGGTGATATGGGGCCAGCTGGATTTAGCAATATGATCGATTACCAGATCAATCTCGCTAATTATTTAAGATCGCAACTAACGAAAAATGATTGGCAGATATTGATCAGCTTGTCGATACTTTAAATATGGCGAGAAATTCTGTGCCAATGTAAATATCCATTGCGCTCACATCACCACCACCACCGACCCTTGAATAAAGATCGGTGGTTTTTTTTTAAAAATAAACAAAAGTTATCCGTATCTTATTGTTTTTTCATCTACCTTCCTCATGAATTGACTAAACATCAGCAACGTACTGAGCAACAAATGGCGCTGTTCAGAAGTCAAACGTAAATAACGACGACTGGCCGGCAATCGGCTGACAACCTCAGAAGCGGCAAAATGTTCCACCTCAAATTGCCATCGTCCCTGATGAATATTTAATGTGAGATGCCGGAAATCCAACTCAGCTAATGTTTCACCAATTAATGGATACTGATTGAGTAAATCAATAATCTGTTGCCCAAACTCTGCACCATGACAACAGTAATAAGTCACGGTTTTTCGCCGAAATATCCCCTTTACCTTGGCTTTAATAACGATTTTTTCCTTGAGTGACGTGATTCCCTGCAAACGAAAACAACAACTGACAATATAGGCCAGAAACAGCGTCTTCGGCTTTTCACAAACTTCAATCTGCAATCCATCAGGTAACGTCACTTGCAAACTTTCTGCTGATAAACGCTCACAACAGTAAGGCGATAAATTCTGTTTCAACCGGCTTAGCGTTACACCTGCCTGATAGCCAGTAGGATAGCGGGGTTTATTTAACCGCCGCCAAATACCATCAATTAAGGGAACGAAGTGGCTCAAGTTGTACCTCCGGCAATTCACCCTGAGTGAAAGTATGTGAAAGTACCTGTTCAACGGGTACGGGTTTAAACGGATTCACCCGTTGCACACAGAGCGTCCAAAACAGAGCATAGCTGGCGGTCAGGCCCAACATGATGGCGAATGGAATATACACATCACCGGGATTCATTCCCGGAGGTGTAATGTGAATGATCGCCAAAATAATTCCTACACTAGAGACAATTTGAGGTAATGGGAAAAAAGGAGATTTATAAGCACGATGTAAATCAGGTCTGCGAATACGCAGTAATATCACGGAACATGTCACCAACAAATAAGCGACACACCAGGCACATACCGCTGCCAGCACCAAAGGCATAATCCGGTTCAAATCACCTTGAATAATAAAGGCATGTAAACAGGGGATAATTACCGCAACCAAAATCCCAAATATTGGCGTTTTAAAACGTGGATGTAGATAAGCAAAAATACGCGGCAATGCGCCATCTAATGCCATACCATAGAGAATACGTGGTACCGCCGCCATCAGGGTATTAATCGTTGCCGCTCCCGCCAATAATAACCCGATACCAATCCAATATTTACCAAAATCCCCCATCACCTGGCCGGCAAAAGCAGGAATGGCCATTGGCGTTTCCAGCAAACGAACATTATTTTCTACATCCACCAGCACATTTTCTACCTGATGACTGATTGACGCCCCATATAGCCCCATACAGAAAGCCACCCCACACAGGCCCGTCACCATTGCTCGCGGCAAAACTTTGGCAGAATTTTTAATTTCCGGCGCCATTGGCGTCACGAGTTCACAGCCGACAAACATAAACATTGCCATACCTACCAGACTCAGCACGGCAAAGGGATCGCTTACATTAAGCCCCTCACCAAACCAACTCTCCAGCGGCACAGCAAACGGCATTAATAATCCGCAAATACTGAAAATAACCAAGGTACTCCACATGCAGGATGTCAGCACAATTTCGACTTTACCGAACGCTTCAATACCCAACGCATTAAGTAATCCGAACGTAATAACGAGCCCAACGCCGACCATCCATGAAGCGTTATGACTTTCCACCACCGTATTAAGGCCGTCAAAATTCACTAATGCCATAATACCGGAGAGGATCGTTTCTGCCGTACCCGCAAAAATATGAACAATCAAATAAGCCGAAAGCGCACCAGTAATTGCCCAGAACCGCCCCATGCCACAAGAAATATAGTCATAAACAGAGCCGGAAGTAGGCAAAATAGCTGCTGCCTCAGCAAACGTCGTCACTTGGGCCTGCATCATGATAAAACTGATCAATATTGCCAGTACGAAAGTGTCACCACCAATCCCAAAGCCACTGGTCACAGTCAGAATAACCGGACTCGCCATGATCACCCCGATGGAACTTGCCAATGTAGTAGGAAACCCCACCACTCCCTTTTCAATATGCGAAGTCAGTCGTGTTGACATCTTCATTTATTTTCCCTTTTACTTCCGATCGTAGAAATAACGCTCACAGCGATTTATTTGTGAATTTTTTGTAAACTTTATTGAGGATAAATAAATACACTATAGAAAGTGAAACGGAATACCGGCTATCGTCCTAAAGAACGATATCTAAAGGGGGATTCATAGCCGAAAAGGTGTGACGAAAAACACCAGAAAAAAACAAAAATCAAAAATAATCACTTAAATATCAATCAATAAAAATAGATTACTTAATCAATGCATTAAGAAATTATTTCAGATATATACTAAAATCTCTATTCTTAACAGGTGATCATCACGGTGAGAAATTTCAATTATTGCAATCTATATCACGTTATTAATATGTTTATTTTGTGTTGACTCTGGATTTTAATTAGCGTTTAATTAATCATCAGTATTGATTTATCCAGTTAGACATTATTCTAAAGGGAGAACTTTCTTGTCTACTGTACTACCGAATAGCCGTGAAAATGCTCTAATCCACAGCTGCTTAAACACCATTGCGCATCTGATTCCTATCTCAGCCGCAGCATTCTATTTGGTGAATAATGAATTACGCCCTGAGAATTACATTCTATATGGTATTTCCGACGAAACTCACCAGAATTATCTGACTCATTTTCAGCATTTAGATCCGTTAAAACCGGCTAATTATCAACAAAATGATATCAATATGGTTGGCATGGATCAGAAAACACTGACTAAACATAACAAATATTATCATGAATTTATGCAGCCAAATAATATACAGGACATCGCTGAAATATTTATCCGTCAACACAACCGAATTATTGCCGGCGTCTCTTTATTACGAGATACCCCATTTACACCAAAAGACTTTAACCGCCTCAGTGCTATTCTGCCATTAATTGAATTAGCTGTCAGGGACTTGCTTCCTGAAACACCCACTATTCTGACAGATAAAGAGCAAGAAATTATTAATTTGATAAGAGAAGGATCAAGTAACAAACGTATTGCACAGATACTTAATATTTCCCTATCTACCGTCAAAACCCACCTGCGCAATATCTTTGCCAAAACAAAAGTGACTAATCGCACTGAATTGGTTTCCAACGGGTTTATTACTCGACATTTGTGATTAACAGGATTTAATAAATTATCTGCAACAATAACCCAGTTAAATGGCTTTCCAAAGAATGTTATTACACCATCTGCTATGCACTGAGCGGCAACTGGGTAAACAAGACTACCCCGGCAACAGAGCCAGTTCAATGAGATTAAGTTACGGTAGATCATAATCAGGCCGGAAGATCGCGGAGATCTTCCGGCTCTTAACTTTATTCTTCGATAGTGAACATATTAATTATTTCATCTTTAGATTTATTATATGGAGGTATCCCGATGGCTGACACCCACCAGTTGAGCATGTTCATTGTAGTGATAGCGACAGAGCAGTGCACGGTTGCCGTTATACAATACCTGCCAGACGGCGGTCAGGCGCTGTCTTTCCTACACAAATATTTTAACCTGCCCCCTCGTTATTGAACTTTTTCCTCATAGATTGATCTCAATAACAAACACGACTTGAGGTAATCTTTATGTTTTCAACCT